>NZ_JBFUES010000418.1:0-6163 GCF_056403875.1 Bradyrhizobium sp. P2_E8 | reverse complement strand
GGCGTGTCCTGCGCGGCACCGATCTCCTGCACGATGACGTTCTTCTCGCGCTCCAGCTCGTCGGGCTCGAAGGCGGGATTGGCCAGGATGTCGGCGAGCACGTCGAGCGCCAGCGGCACGTCGGCCTTCAGCACCCGCGCATAATAGGACGTGGTCTCGGTCGAGGTGCCGGCATTGAGGTCGCCGCCGACCGCCTCGATCTCCTCGACGATCTCGCGCGAGGAGCGCTTCGTCGTGCCCTTGAACGCCATATGCTCCAGCAGATGCGAGATGCCGTGCTCGTTGGGCTTCTCGTCGCGTCCGCCGACGCCGGCCCAGACCCCGAGCGCCGCAGTCTCGAGATGGGGCATCTTGTCGGTGACGACGGTAAGGCCGGACGCAAGCTTGGAAATCTCGACGCTCATCCGGCAACTCCCTGTTTTGCGGCGCGGCTGACCGACAGCACGAACCGCTCGACCTCGCCCTGATCGTTCTTCATCACCTTCATGTGTTCGGATTTGGTCATGAGGCCGTCGAGCCAGGCCGGCAATTGCGGCCGCTGGCCGCAGGCCGCCTCGACCGCGTCGGGGAATTTGGCCGGATGCGCGGTGGARAGCACGATGCTGGGCACCGTGGTGTCGGTGGTATCGCGGTCAGCGACCGCGAGCGCAACCGCAGTATGGGGATCGACCAGCTCGCCCGCCTCACGCCAGGCGGCGCGGATCGCAGCCGCGGTTTCGGTCTCGTCGGCGCGCCCTGCGTCGAACTCCTCGCGGATCGCGGCCAGCGCCGCGTCGGGCAGCACGAAGCGCCCGGACTGCTTCAGCGACTCCATGAGACGGCGCACACCGGCCGCATCGCGCCGGCCGGCTTCGAACAGCAGCCGCTCGAAGTTCGAGGAGATCTGGATGTCCATCGACGGCGACGCCGTGGCGTGCACCTCGCGCACCTCGTAGATGCCGGTCTTCAGCGTACGGGCGAGGATGTCGTTGACGTTGGCGGCGATGCGCAGGGTGCGCACCGGCAGGCCCATGCGCTTGGCGACGTAGCCGGCAAAGATGTCGCCGAAATTGCCGGTCGGCACGACGAAGTCCACCGCGCGCGCCGGCGCGCCGGCGGCGACGGCGGAGGTGAAGTAATAGACCACCTGAGCGACGATGCGCGCCCAGTTGATGGAATTGACGCCGGACAGCGAGGTCGCATCGCGGAAGCGATGGTTGTTGAACATCGCCTTCACGAGGGCCTGACAGTCGTCGAACGTGCCTTCGATGGCGAGCGCATGCACGTTGGCCGCGCCCGTCGTCGTCATCATCCGCCGCTGCACCTCGGAGATGCGGCCGTGCGGGAACAGCACGATGAGGTCGACGTTCTCGAGCTCCGCGAAGGCTTCGACCGCAGCGCCGCCAGTGTCGCCGGAGGTCGCGACCACGATGGTGGTGCGCTGGCCGCGCTTGGCGAGCACATGGTCCATCAGCCGGGAGATCAGCTGCATCGCCACGTCCTTGAAGGCGAGCGTCGGACCGTGGAACAGCTCCAGCACGAACTGGTGCGGCGACATCTGGCGCAGCGGCACCACCGCCGGATGGCGGAAGGTGGCGTAGGCCTCGTTGGCCATGCGACCGAGCTCGGCGTCCATGATCTCGCCGCCGGCGAAGGGACGGATCACGTCGACCGCGACCTCCCAATAGGGACGGCCGAAGAAGCCGGCGATCGTGTCAGCCGAGAGCTGCGGCCAGATGGCCGGCACATACAGGCCGCCGTCGCGGGCAAGCCCGGTCAGCATCACGTCGCAGAAGCCGAGTTCGGGGGCCTCGCCCCGGGTCGAGATATAACGAGTCAAACTGCCCTCCAAAGGCCGGTCGAGCCTGGGCTCGATCCGTAAGCCTTTGATTTCACGGTGTTCCTGGTTAACAGCCAGAGGCTTTGGGCCACCATAAAGTGTTTTGCGGCATCGGGAAACCGCTTCCCGCCCGCACCCATTCCAACGAAAAGGGCTGCGGCAATGCCGCAGCCCTCTCTTGGAAGGTCTGTCGTTGATATGTGCAGACCGATTTGGCTCGTCCGGGACGCCAGCCCGCTAAAATTGGTCGCGCAACCTTTCGTTGGCCGTCACGGCATCGTCAAGGGCGAAAACGACGACCCCGGGAAGATGTTCCTATTTTTCCCGATGCGAGTGAAACGCTGCATCCCGTCTTTGATCTGGCGGCAAGGATCGGCTTTGCCGTTTTTTCCTGATGTCCTGATCACGACAGGAACGAAGGCAGGCGCAGTCCATTATGTCGGCGGATGGCRTTCCCCGTCGGCCACGCATTGCCCGGCCGGCGGAGTCGCCGATCCGTTGACCGAACCGCTGCCCCTGGAGCAGCCGGTTCGGTCGCTGGCGGGACGTCAGTTCATGCCGATTTCTACCGCAATCCGGATCAGGTCGGAATGGTTCTTGGCCCCCAGCTTCTGCTTGAGCAGGGAAGTGGTGTTGGCAACCGTCTTGTAGGAGATCCCAAGCGCCTCGGCGACCTCGACGATCTTGTCGCCGCGCCCGAGCAGGCGGAGAATCTCGAGCTCCCGCGGCGTCATCTGCGAGGCAGGATTGGCCTTGATCGCGGCGCCGGAAAACGTCACGGCCTCCGCCAGCTGCGGCGAGATGAAATTGTCGCCAGCGACCACCTTGCGCACCGCTTTCAGCAGGATCCTGGGATCGTCGCCCTTGGAAACATAGCCCTGCGCCCCCAGCTCGACCGCCCGCACCACAAAGGCCGGATCGTCGTTCATGCTGAACATGATGATCTTGGCGTCGGGATCGTCCTTGCGGATCCGCCGCATCAGCTCGAAGCCGGAGACATCGGGCAGGCTGATGTCGATCACGGTGACGTCGGGCCGCTTGCTGATATAGGCGCGATGGCCGGATTTGGCGTCCGTCGCCTCGTCGATGCGGATCGAATGGTCGGATGCGAAAAGGGTGCGGCACCCCGACAGCACCACGGGGTGGTCGTCGACGATCAGAACCCTGGTCGCCGGCTTGGCGGTATCTTGCATCGCGCGCTCTCTGGTTTTTCGACTCATAGACCGGCGGGAACAAATGGAAAGAGAGAAATCCGCCAGGACACGTTAGAATTGACCTAATGTGGCAACATCTGTCGTTCAGAACCCAACTGTTTCTTCCGCTCGGGGTGAGCCTCCTCGCCGCGCTGGTCATGGGCGGCGTGCTGCTCCAGAGCTTTGCGACCGGCCAGCTGGCCGACGAGAACGAATCCGGGCGACATTCGACCCGAGCGGTCGCCGCGGCGCTCAACAACACCCTGCGCGCCTCGGACAATCCGCGGCAGACGCTCGACGCCTTTGCCCATTCTTTAGACACCTCCTCCGATATCCAATTCCGCGCGGTGCAGGCGGGTCCCCCATCCTCCCCGACGGACGGCCTGCGCAAGCCGCATGGCGTGCCGCAATGGTTCGTCGATCTGCTCGCCGTCCCGAACATGGACGCGACATCTCCGGTGACGATCGACGGCAAGCATGTCGGCGATCTCGTCTTCCTGCCGGACCTATCGGCCGATCTGTTCGAGAAGTGGATCGGCTTCCTCGCGCTGACCAGCCTTGTCGTCGTGCTGATGGCGATCACCGGCACCATCGCCTATGTCTTCGCGGGATCGGCCCTGCGCCCGTTGCAATATCTCGGCCAGGGGCTCACGCGGATGCGGCGCGGCGACTACACCGTGCCGATCCCGGTCGGCGGACCGCCGGAAATCCGGCAAAGCTGCGAGGAGGCCAATGCGCTGGCTGCAACGCTCGCGCAATTGAGCCAGGACAATCGCGACCTGTTGCACCGCCTGGTCTCGCTCCAGGACGACGAGCGGCGCGATCTCGCCCGCGAGCTGCATGACGAGCTCGGCCCGCTGCTGTTCAGCATCCGCGCCGGCACGATCGCACTGATCGAGGCTTCGCCGCCGGTGGGACATCTCGGCAATGCGGCGCAGGAAGTGCTGCAATCGGTCGAGGCGCTCCAGCAGACCAACCGCCGCATCCTCGACCGGCTGCGGCCGCTCTACATCGAGGAATTGGGGCTGGAGGCCAGCGTGCAAACGCTGCTCCGGAACTTTCGCAAGCAGGCCCCGCATATCGGCCTGACCGCCACGGTCGATCCTGATCTCAACGGGATCGACGGGCCGCTGGCCCAGACCATCTATCGCGTAGTCCAGGAGGCGCTGACCAACGTGCTGCGCCATGCCGCAGCACGCAATGCCCATGTGCAGGCGATCCTCGCCGGTGAGACGCTCGTCATCGAGATCTCCGACGACGGCGGCGGATTTCCCGAAGGCAACGTCTTCGGCCGGGGCCTGACCGGCATGCATGAGCGCGTGCGCGCGCTCAGTGGATCGCTGTCATTGCTGCGCGCGGATGAAAGAACCTATGTGCGCTGCCGTCTGCCCGTGGAGACGACGCGGGACGAGCCGGCGCAAGGCTAGCAGGCGCAGCCGTGATGCGCGTTCTGTCGCGCCGGCGCGCACAGCGTGCTGTAGATCTTGCCTTCCGCACTGAAGCGAAACGAGGCGTGAATGCGCAGCGCGCCTGCGACGGAATATTCGAGATCGACGCCATCAGGCACGGGATGGATCTCCTCGAGACCGAAACCGGCCGACGAGAATGCGCTGAGCCGCGGCCCCCAATAGGTTTCGAGCTCGCCTCGGCCGCGATAACGCTGCGTGCCGTTGCACATGCATTCGACCTGGGCGTCGTCGGCATAGAGGTCGAGCAGCGTCGCGAGGTCGCCCTTCCGGCAGGCATCCACCCAATCGACGACAATTCCCATCTGATCGAAATCGCTCACGCCGCAATCCTGTCTGCCGCGAAAATTTGCATGCGGCTTAGGACCACACTCGTGAATGTGCGCTTAATGGTAAACCCCGGGTGATACCGGGTTCCTTCCGGGAACCTACGGGAATATTCAGCCCGGCCGACGTCCCCTCACCCAGACGCCGAATGCGATCAGCACCGCGCCTGCGAGCGCGAACCAGGTGATGGCGTATTGCAGGTGATCGTCCTTCAGATGCACGTCGAGCGGACCCGGACGCGGGATGCCATTCGCGGGCGCTGGCTGTTCCAGGTCGATGTAGAACGGTGCAACCGCGCCCCAGCCGAGCGCGCTCGCGATCGCCACATGATCGCGCACGAACCAGAGCCGCTTGTCGCGGTTCTGTGCCGGCGTCAGCCAGCCCGACGGTTCGGGAAAGCGCAGATAGCCGGTGAGCGCGACCGGCTGCCCGGTCACGAGCTTCTTCACCGCGCGATCCTCGACGCTGCGATCCTGCATCGTGTTCTCGACGAAGCCGGCATCGATCACGACCATCTCGCCGCTCGGAAGTCGCGCCGGCAGGAAGGCCCAGGTGCCGGGACCGGAGGCGTCCTTGCGCACCGCCGAGCCGGACGAATAGACCATCGCATCGGGCGAGGCGGCGTAGGTCGCGGTGAAGCTGACGCGGCGGAATTCGTCGCGCGCGGGATTCAGTGCAGCCCATTGCGCGGGCGGCGGCAGCGCGATGGGTGCCGTCGCCAGACGCTCGGTGAGTGCTGCGATCAGCTCGTGCTTGGCGGTCCGGCGCTGCAATTGCCAGACGCCGAGGGCGACGAAGGCGGCCGTCAGGAGAAGCGTGAACAGCGCAAAGCCGGCCACGCGAGGCTTGCGCGCAGTCTCGTTCATTTCGCGCGGTCGACCAGCCGGCCCGGAGCTGCCTTGTGGTGGAATTGCAGTGCGATCAGCAGCGACTTCATCGCGCGCAGAGGCAGCAGCGTGGTGGCGAGGATCAGCGGCAGCCACAGCACGGCATGCAGCCAGTACGGCGGCTGGTACTTGACCTCGACGATCAGCGCGCACGCAACGACAATCCCTCCGGCCAGCATGATGATGAAAATCGCCGGACCATCGCCGGTGTCGATGAAGGCATAGTCGAGGCCGCAGCGCTCGCAGCGAGGTGCGAGCGTCAGGAAGCCCGCATAGAGCTTGCCCTTGCCGCAGCGCGGACATTTGCAGGCCAGCCCGCGCATCGCGCTTTGCAGGACGGTGGTTGCGGGCTCAGGTGGACCGGCGGTGTCGTTCATAAGGGCGGACCTTATCACAGTTTCCGCGGAAACTTCCGGCGGCGCAAAAGCGAAAGGGCGGCCGCTCGGCCGCCCTTTCTGATCGATCCAAGGC
>NZ_JBFUES010000417.1:0-6171 GCF_056403875.1 Bradyrhizobium sp. P2_E8 | reverse complement strand
GGCGGAGGCGGTGAAGAAGGCGGGGGAGAGCTGAATCGTTTTCTCCGTCATTGCCGAGACCGCCGCCCAAGAATTCGATGTCGTCCCGGCGAAGGCCGGGACCCATAACCACAGGAAGTAGTTGTTGTCACGACTCGGAGTGACTACTTCCTCGACAACATGACCCTGTGGTTATGGGTCCCGGATCTGCGCGCGCTTTGGGCGCGCTTGTCCGGGACGACAATGGAGATTGAGACGTGCTGAGCGCCTCGACCTCACATCAGCAAATCAATCAAATGCGGGATCAGCGGAATGTCCGCGGGCGGCATCGGGTAGTCGCGCAGCTTGTTGGCACGGACCCAGGCGAGAGTCTGGCCCTCGCGCGGCGTGACCATCCCCTCCCAGCGCCGGCAGATATAGAGCGGCATCAACAGGTGGAAGGTCTCGTAGCCGTAACTCGCGAAGGTCAGCGGCGCCAGGCACGGCTCGGCGACGGTTATGCCGAGCTCTTCATGCAGCTCGCGGATCAGGCTCTGCTCCGGCCGCTCGCCGGGCTCAAGCTTGCCACCGGGAAATTCCCAGAGGCCGGCCAGCGACTTGCCTTCGGGGCGCTGTGCGATCAGGACGCGCTTGTCGGCGTCGACAAGCGCGCAGGCCACCACCAGTGTGAGCTTGAGAGTGGTCATGGAGACTATGACCTGTAATCCCCGTTGATCGCGACATACTCCTTGGTGAGGTCGCAGGTCATGACGCGGTCGCGACCCTTGCCGAGGCCGAGCGAGACCTTGATCGCGATCTCCGGCGCCTTCATCGCCTCCGACACCTGCGCTTCGTCGTAGTCAGGATCGCGTGCACCGCTCTTGGCGACGCGGATGCCGTTGAAGGAGATCGAGAGCTTGTCGCGATCGGCCGGCTCGCCGGCCTTGCCGACGGCCATCACCACGCGGCCCCAGTTGGCGTCCTCGCCGGCGATCGCGGTCTTCACCAGCGGCGAGTTCGCAATCGACATCGCGATCTTGCGCGCCGACGCCTTGGTCTTGGCGCCTTCGACCGTGATCTCGACCAGCTTGCGCGCGCCTTCGCCGTCGCGGGCAACCTGCTCGGCGAGGTTGGCGAGCACCTGGTTGAAGGCCTTGACGAAGGCCTTCAGTCTGGGATCGCTGGCGCGGCTGATTTTGGGCGCGCCGTGCTCGGCGGCAGCGCCCGTCGCGAAGGCCAGCAGCGTGTCCGAGGTCGAGGTGTCGCCGTCGATCGTCACCGCGTTGAAGGTGTCCTCGACGCCGCTCTTGAGCAGCGCCTGCAGCGCGGCCGGCGCGATCGGCGCGTCGGTGAAGATGAACGACAGCATCGTCGCCATGTCGGGCGCGATCATGCCGGCGCCCTTGGCCATGCCGTTGATGGTGACCTTGGCCTTGCCGAGCTTGACGGTCGCGGTCGCGACCTTGGGGAAGGTGTCGGTGGTCATGATCGCCTTGGCCGCGGCGAGATAGTCGCCGGGCTCGGCGGTCTCGGCCAGCCGGCCCAAAACGCCATCGAACTTGGTCGCGTCCAGCGGCTCGCCGATCACGCCGGTCGAGGCCAGGAAGATCTCGCTCTCGCTGCACCCGACGGCCTTGGCCGCGATCTTGGCGGTCAGCGCGGTGGAGCTGCGCCCGGTCTTGCCGGTGAAGGCGTTGGCATTGCCGGAATTGACGACCAGGGCGCGCGCCTTGCCGCCCTTCAGCTTGGCGCGGCACCATTCCACCGGCGCGGACGGGCATTTCGACCTGGTGAAGACCCCCGCCACCGCGGTGCCCTTGTCCATCACCGCCAGCAGCACGTCGGTGCGGTTCTTGTAGCGGATGCCGGCCTCGGCCGTCGCAAGGCGGACGCCCGCGATCACGGGCATGTCGGGAACGTGTTTCGGGGCGAGGGGAGAGACGGAGGAGGACATCGCGGGGCGCCTTGGTGAGGTCTGGATATGCAGATGGCCGGGCATTTGCCCGGCCATTGCGACGTTAGATACTATTGGCGTCCGTGAAGTGACAGCGAATTCTTACTTCTTCGCAGGGGGCGCCATCTTGCTGTCGGAGGGCTTCGCCGCGTCGGCCGGCTTGGCGTCCGCAGCCGGCTGGTCCAGCCGCTCGACCTTGGCTTCCGTGCGCAGCTTGGCGACGTAGTCGGCCTGGGCCTTGCGGGTGACGTACTGCTCGATCTGGGCCTTGACCTGCTCGAAGTCCGGCGCCTTGCGGCTGCGCTTTTCCTCGACCTTGATGATGTGCCAGCCGAACTGCGACTTCACGGGGTCGGAGATCTTGCCCGGCTCCAGCGCGAAGGCCACCGTCGAGAATTCCGGCACCATCTGCTCCTTGGTGAAGAAGCCGAGGTCGCCGCCGTCGGCGGAGCCCGGATCCTTCGACTTCTTCTTGGCGAGCTCGGCGAAATCGGCGCCCTTGTCGAGCTCGGCCTTCACCGCCTTGGCCTCGTCCTCGGTCTCGACCAGGATGTGGCGGGCGCGCACCTCCTGCTCGCCGGTGATCTGCTTGGAGGCCTCCTCGTAGACCTTCTTCATGGCGTCGGGGGTGGTGGCGGCCTTGCCCTCGTTGGCGAGCAGGCTGTCCATCAGGAGGCGGTTGCGGGCGAACGCCAGGCGCTTCTTGAACTCCTCGCCGTCGGCGACCTTCTTGTCTTCGGCAGCCTTGCTGACGATTTTCATGTCGATCAGGAAGGACAGGACGTTCTCGTCCTTGGTCGCCGGGTCCATCTGGGCAAGGCTCGGCCCGAGTTCCTCCTCGGCCATGGCCACGTCGCTCTTCTTGATTTCCGCGCCATTGACCTTCGCCAGGACCGGATCGTCGGCAGCCCGGCCGGGACCCGCGATCAGCGCCAGCGCAAGGCAGCCCACGAGGGCAGTGGCAAGCCCGAAGCGCAGGCCGGTTTTGGTTACCGGGAACGAGGTGGTCATGGAAAATCCTTATGTTGAAGCAGGGGGCTGCTCGAGCGGGGCGGACACTCGCCCAATTCAGGGGGGCTTGGCAACGCGAAAAGTCTGTCAAAATGATGAATTAGCCGCAATGCGCCCGCCGTTGACAAGGCCCTGACCGGGCCATATCTCTGCCCGGTCGCGACCATGGCGATGGCGTTTATTTTGCTGCGTTTTTGGCCGTTGAACCCAGACTTGCCCAATTCCCACCCATATGGCGGATGAACCCCGCAGTCCGGGCTCTGGCGCCATCAGGCGTCACGGTGAGTTGATAGGCAGTCGGGTGACAACTTCTTGGCTGCAACGCGGTTAAATCGCGAACACAGGAACTAGGCATGATCGGCGCGCTCGCCCGCAAGTTTTTCGGCTCCGCCAACGACCGGCGGGTGAAGGGATATCAGTCCCGCGTCAACGCGATCAACGCGCTGGAGCCCGAGCTCATCAAGCTCTCCGACGAGGAGCTCAAGGCCCGCACCGCGGACTTCAAGAAGCAGCTCGCCGAGGGCAAGACCTTGGACGACCTGCTGGTGCCCGCCTTCGCCACCGTGCGTGAGGCCGCCAAGCGCACGCTCGGCCAGCGCCATTTCGACGTCCAGCTGATCGGCGGCATGGTGCTGCACGAGGGCGATATCGCCGAGATGAAGACCGGCGAAGGCAAGACGCTGGTGGCGACGCTGGCGGTCTATCTCAACGCGCTCGCCGGCAAGGGCATCCACGTCGTCACGGTCAACGACTATCTCGCCCGCCGCGACTCCGGCTGGATGGGCCAGATCTACAGCTTCCTCGGCATGACCACCGGCGTGATCGTCCATGGTCTCGACGATGCCGAGCGCAAGGCGGCCTATGCCTGCGACATCACCTACGGCACCAACAACGAATACGGCTTCGACTATCTGCGCGACAACATGAAGTACCGGCTCGAGGACATGGTCCAGCGACCGCACTTCTACGCGATCGTCGACGAAGTCGACTCCATCCTGATCGACGAGGCGCGCACGCCGCTGATCATCTCCGGTCCGCTCGACGACCGCTCCGACTTCTACAACACCATCGATGGGTTCCTGCCCAAGCTCGACAAGACCGACTACGACGTCGACGAGAAGCAGCGCACGGTGACGCTGACCGAAGCCGGCATGGAGAAGATCGAGACGCTGCTGCGCGATGCCGGCCAGCTCAAGGGCGAGTCGCTCTACGACGTCGAGAACGTCTCCGTCGTGCATCACATCAACCAGGCGCTGCGCGCCCACACGCTGTTCACTCGCGACAAGGACTACATCGTCCGCGACGACGAGGTCGTCATCATCGACGAGTTCACCGGCCGCATGATGGCCGGCCGGCGCTATTCGGAAGGCCTGCATCAGGCGTTGGAAGCCAAGGAGCACGTCCAGGTTCAGCCCGAGAACCAGACGCTGGCCTCGATCACGTTCCAGAATTACTTCCGCATGTACGAGAAGCTTGCGGGCATGACCGGTACGGCGTTGACCGAAGCCGACGAACTCTTCGACATCTACAAGCTCGAAGTCGTCGAGATCCCGACCAACGTGCCGGTCGGCCGCCTGGATGAGGACGACGAGGTCTATCGCACCCACCAGGAAAAATATTCTGCCATCCTCGCCGAGATCGAGCGCGCCAATTCGCGGCTGCAGCCGGTGCTTGTCGGTACGGCGTCGATCGAGAAGTCGGAAGTGCTCGCCGAGTTCCTCAAGAAGAACGGCTACAAGCAGATCGATTTCGGTAAGGAGAACGCGCTCGACAAGCTTTACGCAGCGGCCCGCGCGGGCAAGCCGGCAAAGCTGTTTGCGGTGCTGAACGCGCGCTTCCACGAGCAGGAAGCCTATATCGTCGCCGAAGCCGGCGTGCCCGGCGCGATCACGATCGCGACCAACATGGCCGGCCGCGGCACCGACATCAAGCTCGGCGGCTCGCTCGATATGCGCATCCCGAAGGAGACCGCGGGCATCGAGGACGAGGCCGAGAAGGCCAGGAAGATCGAGCAGATCAAGGCCGACGTCGAGCGCTTCCGCGAGATCGTGCTGAAGGCGGAAGAGGTCGTCGAGATCGAGCCGGCGAAGGGCTCAAAGCCGGCCAAGACCGTGACGAAGCCGGGTGGCCTCTACATCATGGGCTCCGAGCGTCACGAATCCCGCCGCATCGACAACCAGCTGCGCGGCCGTTCCGGCCGTCAGGGCGACCCCGGCCGCTCAAAGTTCTTCCTGTCGCTGGAAGACGATCTGATGCGCATCTTCGGCTCGGATCGCCTCGACAGCATGCTCCAGCGTCTCGGCCTGCAAGAGGGCGAGGCCATCATCCATCCCTGGATCAACAAGGCCCTGGAGAAGGCGCAGCAGAAGGTCGAGGCCCGCAACTTCGACATCCGCAAGAACCTGCTCAAGTTCGACAACGTCCAGAACGACCAGCGCAAGGTCATCTTCGACCAGCGCGTCGACCTGATGAAGGATGACAGCGTCGCCGAGACCGTCACCGACATGCGCCATGCCTTCATCGACGACCTCGTCGCCAAGCACGTGCCCGAGCATGCCTATGCCGAGCAGTGGGACGTCGCCGGCCTGAAGGAAGAGCTCAAGCGCGTGCTCGATCTCGACCTGCCGGTCGATGAATGGGCCAAGGAAGAGGGCATCGCCGACGAGGAGCTGCTCAACCGCATCGAGACCCGCGCCGACGAGCACATGGCCGCCAAGGTCGCGCAATGGGGCCCCGACGTGATGCGTTACGTCGAGAAGACCATCTTGCTCCAGACGCTCGACCATCTCTGGCGCGAGCACCTGATCATGCTGGACCATCTGCGCCAGGTCATCGGCTTGCGTGGCTACGGCCAGCGCGATCCGCTCCAGGAGTACAAGACCGAGGCCTTCAATCTCTTCCAGGAGATGAGCGCGCACCTGCGCGAGGCCGTCACGGCGCAACTGATGCGCGTCGAGATCGTCCCGCCGGAGCAGGAAGCCCCGGTGCTGCCGCCGATGGAGGCGCACAAGTTCGACCCCAACACCGGCGAGGACGAGATGGCGCTCGCCAGCGTCACGCTCGGCGCACCGGCCTCCGACGCCGCCCAGCGCGATCCGAAGAACCCGGCCTCCTGGGGCAAGATCGGCCGCAACGAGGACTGCCCGTGCGGCTCGGGCAAGAAGTACAAGCACTGCCACGGGCGGTATGCGTAAGGCCTGAATGTACTTGTGAGGCGCAACACCGGCGCCTCAATCTCCACTGTCGTC
>NZ_JBFUES010000416.1:0-6208 GCF_056403875.1 Bradyrhizobium sp. P2_E8 | reverse complement strand
AGCTCTGGGGCAAGCGCGAGCCCTCCGGCGGGCTGCTGGCCTATGCCTCGGCCGATGCCAGCGTGACCGCATCTATCGCGCCGAGGGAGCAGAACCCCATGCTCGGCGGTTCGGCGCCCTATGAGCGCGACACCGCGGTCTACGACATCACCGCCAAGATGGTTTATCTGCCCGACGGCACCAAGCTCGAGGCGCATTCCGGCCTCGGCTCCAATCTCGACGATCCCCGTTCCTCGCGCGTCCGCATGCGCGGCGTGACGCCGCCGCACATCTACACGCTGAAGCCGCGCGAGGCGCTGTTCCACGGCGTGCCGGCGCTGCGCCTGACCCCGATCGGCGGCGAGAGCGCGATCTACGGCCGCGACGGCCTGCTCGCGCACACCTTCATGCTCGGGCCGAACGGTGACTCCAACGGCTGCGTGTCGTTCAAGGACTACTACGCGTTCCTCGACGCCTACCGCAACAAGGGCATCCGCAAGCTCGCGGTGCTGGCGCGGGTGGATTGAGGCGCTCGCGGGCGCCGTTCCGGAGCTCTATCGCTTCACGAAGGTGAAAGTGCAGGGACGAAGCTCGTTGCGCTTGCCGCTGCCGCGGGTGCGCTCGAATTGCGCGTCGATCGTGTACGCATAGGGCGAGCCGGGCGGCGCATTGTTGACTGTATAGGTGCTCTGGCCTGTCAGGCCCCGGGCACTCAGCGTGGTCTTTCCGTCGGGTGGTATCTGGCCGTCGATCAGAAGCGTGTTGGTCGTTCGCTGGTCCGGATCTTCGGCGTGTAACACGCCGTTCGTGACGGTGGCTGACAGGGCCCTCGTGTAGCCCTGTGCCTTGCCGGAAGAGGTGCAGCTCACGGTGACGTCCCACTTGCCGTCAAAGTTCTTGGTCTCGCCGGATGCCGGCGCAAGCGCCGTCTTCTGTTTGAGGCCTTCAATTCGCGCCCTGGCGAGGGTGGCGAAGATGCAATTCGGGAATCGGGCGAGATGGTCTTCGTAGGCACCCAGCGTGCCGATGCCATCCGCAGCCTTCCAATGGGCCTCTGCGGCCGCGCAGGGATCAGGCCGCGGCGCGGCTTGCGGGGCCGCTGGCGCGACCGTGACCGACACCGGCCCGTTCAGGTAGAACTTGCCGATGATCGAGAGCGACAGCTCCGGCAGCTGGGTCTTGCCGCTGCTGTCATAGACGTCGCTGCTGATGTCGCGAAAGACGTCGCCGATCTCCTGCGGCTCCTCGATGTGCTTCAGGAACGCCGTCGTGTAGGGGCTGTTGCGACCGGTGCCGTCGGCGGCGACCTGCCCTGATTGTGTCGAGAACGACACGATCGTGCCGCGCGGCGCTTCGACCTTCGACAGCCCGCGTCCGATCGAGGCGGCGCGCGTCATGCCGGCGGAGCGCTTCAGGCTTTCCGCCAGCGGATTGTCGCGGCAGGAATCGAGCACGAGGATGCGCAGGTTCTTGGCCTGCTGCAAATCGTTCACGATGTCGTCGACCCGCACGAAGCGCTTGAGGTCGGCTTCATCCGTCAGCACGGCATCGACGGGCATCAGATAGTTCACGCCGTTGTACTGCATCGCGTGGCCGCTGTAGTAGAACATGGCGACGTCGGCCCGGCTCGCGGCGCGCGCGAAGCGGATGGTCAGGTCCTGCATGTCGGCCTGGCGCAGGTCGATGCCCTGAAGCACCTCGAAACCGCTGCGCTTGAGCGAGCTTGCTACGTCTTCGGCATCGTGCGACGGGTTGGGAAGCTGCGCCGTCGAGGCATAGGCACCGTTGCCGATCACCAGCGCCACCCGCGTCTCCGCCGATGCGGGACCCAGGCACAGCCAGCACGCGAGGAAAGTCAGGCAGAGTTCGGCCAGGCAAAATCTGGAAAGAGCACGCATGAATGCCCTCCAAGGAAATATTGAAAAATATCCCTCCAGATTAGCGCATGCCGCGCGGGCATCAATGCCCTCGCTGTGGAACCGTCAGATTGGTCGTCCGTGACATCCTGTCACGCCCGGCTCGCGTCGACGGTCTTGCGTAGCGTCATCTCGGTGGCGATCGCCTCCCTCACGGCGGGCCGCGCCTGCATGCGTTCGAGATAGGCCGACAGGGATGGCCATTGCGCGACGTCGACCCCCGCGGGCCGCAGCAGCAGCAAGGCCCAGGTGAGGTGGGCATCCGCGACGGTGAAGCGGTGACCGACGAGGAATTCGCGGCCCGCAAGGTGCGCTGATGGTACCGACAATGTCTGCGCGATGCGGGCACGCGGCTTGGCGAGCGAGCCGTCGTCCTTGTACCAGAAGGTCGGAAACAGGAACGCCTTGTGGATCTCGGTGCCAATGAAGCTCAGCCATTCCTGGAGGCGATAGCGATCGGGATCGCCGAACTGCGGCGCGAGCCCCGTCTCCGGCTTCAGATCAGCGATGTATTGCAGCACCGCCGCGCTCTCGGTCAGCCGTTCGCCGTTCTCCAGCACCAGGACCGGCACCGCGCCCTTCGGCGAGGCGCCGCGGAAATCGCTGCCGTCGTCCACGACCTGCTTCGTCAAGAGATGCACCTGATGATAGCGCGCATCGAGGCCGGCTTCCAACAGCGCGATGCGGCTCGCAAGCGAGCAGGCCATCGGCGAGAAATAGAGTTGCAGCATCGCGTTGCTCCGTTATTTCAGCGCATCGCCGCGCGCGATGATCGCGAAGCGGTCGGATAGCTCGGCGAGTGCAACCTCGTGGATGGTCCGGGCGTCCAGCGTGCCGCCGCGGCCGTCGGGCAGGTCGCGCGTGGCGCAGGCGTCGGCGTCGATGGTCGTACGAAAGCCGAGGTCGAGCGCGGCACGGGCGGTGGAGCTGACGCACATATGCGTCATGAAGCCGGCCAGCACGATGTTCTTCCTGTCGGTTGCGGCAAGGCGCGCCTGCAAATCAGTGCCGGCAAACGCATTCGGCAACTCCTTCTCGATCACCAGCTCGCCGGCACGGGGGCTCAGCTCGGCGACGATGGCGCCGCGCTCAGCGCCGCGATCGAACAGGCTGCCGGCCTTGCCGCGATGGGCGATATGGATGATCGCGGCTCCGCTCTCGCGTGCCCGTGCAAGGAGCGCAGCCGCCCGCGCGATCGCAGGTCCCGCGTCGGGCAAAGCGAGAGGACCTGCGAGATATTCGTTCTGGATATCGATCAGCACCAGCGCGGCGTCGCCAAGACGCGGCAGGTTGAGATCGGCACCGGCGAGCTGCAGCAGGGTCTTTGCGGTCGTCATGGTTTTGGAAATCTCCGGAGCAAAAGGCTCTGCGAACATAGCCCCGGGAATGCCTGCCGATATGCAGGGATATTGCAGCGGGTGGCTGCAATATTGCAGGCTGCGCCCGGCCGGTATAACCTCGCGCAATGAACTGGGACGATCTGCGCATCATCGCTGCCGTCAGGGACGAGGGCACCTACGCCGGCGCCAGCGCGCGGCTGCGCATCGACGAGACGACGGTCGGGCGCAGGCTGTCGCGCATCGAGCGTGCGCTCGGTTTGCGTCTGTTCGAGGCCGCCGACGGCGTCCGCAGGCCGACGCGGAGTTGCGAGGCGGTGCTGGCGCATGTCGAGGTGATGGCCGCACATGCCGCCGAGATCGGTCGCGTCGGCGAGAGCCTGGCAGGTCCGGTGGGACGCCTGCGCATCGCCTCCACCAACACGGTCGCCGAGGAGGTGCTGTCGCCGCGCGCGAGCGACTTCCTGCGCGCCAATCCCGGCCTGACGCTGCAATTCCTCACCTCGAGCGAGAACGTCAAGTTCTCGCGCTGGGAGGCCGATCTCGCCATCCGGCTGCGCAAACCCGACAAGGGCGACTTCGCGATCTCCAGGCTCGGCGATGTCAAGCTCCATTATTTCGAGCCTGCTACGACCGAGGGCGAGCCGCTGCTGTGCGCCTATCCGGACGAACTCGGTGCCATTCCCGAGATGCAATTTCTGCGCACGAAGAAAGCTCGCGCGCGCTGCGTCACCGACAACGTTCGCGTCATCCGTAATCTGATCCGCGCGCATCAGGCCGCCGGCGTGTTGCCGGAGTATAGTTGCGCGGACTTGCTCGGCGATCGCCGCCTGCGTGCCACGCTGCTGCCGAAGCGGCGCGACGTCTGGCTGCTCGTGCAGAACCACCTCAAGCGCGACGCCGCAACGCGCGTGACGATCGACTGGGTGAGGGCGTGTTTCCAGGAGATGTCGCGCAGTTGACGTCACGTCGCGGTGTGACGATCGCGTCACAGCGCAAGGCGCGTGGCGAAAAATCTCAGCTTTCCCCCTTGCACCCCGAACGTGCTTCGTCTATTAGCCCGCTCCTTCGCTAGGCCATGGGTTCGGGCTCGTGAGATCCCGACTGGCGCGATCCGGTTTCCGGTCTCGTGTTCCGCCGAACGAAGAAAACCGCAGGACGTAGCTCATGGAGAGCGTCGGGTTGCACCCGAAGGTATCGGTTCGATTCCGGTCTCTTGCACAAAGGATAGCTCAGTTTGGTAGAGCAGATGACTGTTAATCATCGTGACGCGGGTTCGAATCCCGCTCCAGCGCTCCGTTTCAGCCTGAAAAGCTGATACCTCTGACGAGGACCGGACGCGCGCTTCAGTCGCAGTCCGGCCGTTTTGCCGAAAGGCTTTCCGTCCGAACCTGGACACTGTGAGACCGGCTTTGCGCCGCGGGTAGATACCGCTTGCGCTGATGCCGGGTGGCTCCGCATGACCGCTCGACACGCGTCGAGCGATCGCGCGCGTGCGCCCGTCGTCATGCAAGCTCAAGCCCTGGCCCGCCGATTTCCCGGGAAGCGTCGTCCGCGTCCTCACGTCCTTTGCAAATGAAACCAGCTGTCCGGCCGCGTTTGGCCGGAGGCAACATGAAGGAGGCGTGTCATGACCTGGCACTTGCTGACGCTGAACGTGACGGTGAAGGATGGCGAGCGTGCGTTGCTCACGCGCAACGGGCAGCTCGTGCGCGTGCTCGCGCCCGGCAAGCATCGCCTGTTCGATCCCCTGCACGAGCTGAAGGCCGAGGTGCTCGATGTGGTCCGCAGCGAATTCCCTGCGGATCGCTACGCGGTGCTGAAGGCCGCGCGGCCCGATCTTGCCGCCGATCTGTTCGAGGCGGTCGAGACCAAGGCGGACGAGATCGCCATCGTCAGCCTCGACGGCCGGCCCGTGCATCYGATGACGCCCTGGCAGGTGCGCGTCTACTGGAAGGTCGCGACCCGCATCGATGTCGAGCGCATCGATGTGTCCGCTGATCCCCGTGTTGGCGCGCGGCACCTGACCATGATCGAGCGTAACCGCTCGACCGTCGTGATGGAAGCGGTGGTCGAGAACCACGAGGCGGGCCTGCTCTATGTCGAGGGTCGGCTCGTGAAGCGGCTTGCGCCCGGCCGGCACGCCTTCTGGACCGTCGGCCGCAAGATCGAGGTGAAGCGCCTCGACCTGCGGCCCCAGGCGGTCGAGATCACCGCGCAGGAGATGCTGACCAAGGACCGCATCGCGCTGCGGGTGACGCTGACGGCGTTCCGCCGGATCGTCGATCCCGAGCGGACGGTTGCGACCGTGCCGGACGTGGATGCGTGGCTGTACCGCCTGGTGCAGTTCGCGATCCGCGAGGCGGTTGCGGGCCGGACGCTGGACGAGGTGCTGTCTGCGAAGGCGGCGCTGGATGCGGAGCTGCGCGACTATGTGCGCGCACGCGTCGCGGAGTCCGGCGTCGAGGTGACCGACCTCGGCGTCAAGGATGTGATCCTGCCCGGCGAGATCCGGGAGCTGGTGAACAAGGTGGTGGAGGCGGAGCGGGTTGCGAAGGCGAACCTGATCCGTCGGCAGGAGGAGACCGCGGCGACGCGTTCGCTCCTGAACACCGCCCGCCTGATGGAGGAGAACCCCCTGCTGCTGCGGCTCAAGGAGCTGGAGTCGCTGGAGCGGCTGGTCGAGAAGGTCGGCCGCATCGACCTCCATGCCGGCAACGGCGAGGGCCTCGATGCCCTCCTGACCCGGCTCGTGCGCCTCAAGGCGCCCGAGAGCGCGTGAAGCAGAAGGGCCGCCCACGGGCGGCCCTTCACTCCGTTGTCCTCGCTTGCGGTGAACGCGCATGCGGGCCGGTGCGACCAAAATCCTGCGAGGGGATTGCGCGCCCGCAAAGGTTGCGTAATCTCGCGATGACGATCACGGTCTTGATCAGGGCAGGCCCATGACCACTCTTGCGCAAACGATCGGCCCCTCGG
>NZ_JBFUES010000415.1:0-8626 GCF_056403875.1 Bradyrhizobium sp. P2_E8 | reverse complement strand
CCGCAATACATCGCCGACCTCGTGTCCTGGGCCGCGATCGGCGCGCGCACGACCGAGAGCCAGATCCATCGCGAGCTGGCCTCCGGGCTGTCCTGTCCGGTCGGCTTCAAGAACGGCACCGATGGCAATGTGCGGATCGCGGCCGACGCGGTGAAGTCGGCCTCGCATCCGCATCATTTCATGGCGGTGACCAAGCTCGGCCGCTCGGCGATCGCCTCCACCGCAGGCAACGAGGACTGCCACATCATCCTGCGCGGCGGCAGCACGCCGAACTACGATGCGGCAAGCGTCGCGGCGGCCTGCAACGAGCTGGCGAAATCCGGCGTCGCGCCGCTGGTGATGGTGGATGYGAGCCACGCCAATTCGAGCAAGAAGCCGGAGAACCAGCCGCTGGTCGTGGCCGACATTGCCGGCCAGATCTCCGGCGGCGAGAACCGCATCATGGGTGTGATGATCGAGAGCAATCTCGTCGCCGGCCGCCAGGACGTGGTTTCGGGCAAGCCGCTCACCTACGGCCAGAGCATCACCGACGGCTGTATCGACTGGGCGACCACGGCAACCGTGCTCGAGCAGCTCGCCGATGCGGTCGAGATCCGGCGCAACGCCGCGCGCGCGGGGCTGCACGAGCGGTCGGCGTAAGGTCGGGCAGACGCGGGCGGGGCGAGCTGTCGCGCCCTGCCCGCATCGACGCGGCCTAGCAGCCGCGGCAGATGCTCTTGATCTTCTTGTCGAGCGCCTGATTTTCCTTGCTGAGGGGATCGTTCGGGTCGCTTAAATTCTTCTCGTTCGGCACGTCGCCGGCGCGCGGCTGCCGATGACCGACGGGTGCAGGCGGCAAAGAGCCCGCCGACTGTCCCGACGTGGTGGTCGATCCCTTGGAGCCGCCGGTCTGTGCAACCGCCGCGCCGCCAAGCAAGACCACGAGCGATGCTGCCACCATGATCTTCTTCATTTCCGCTCCTCCGTTTTCAAACCGGCCTCCGCTCCATCACCACTCACGTCTCGGGCGGATAGAGGTGAACGTCACCGCAATAGTCCACGATACGATACCGCGTTTCCGGCGCCGCTTCACGTGCATCGGGTGCGGTATTTTGCACCGCCAACACGTAGTTCGGCCCCACCGGCGACTTGCCGGCGCCGCCGGGAATATCGATGACATAGTCAGGCTGACACAGTCCTGACACCCGTCCGCGCAGCTGCCGCATCAGCTCCTGCCCCTCCGCCAGGGTGGTGCGCAGATGCGCCGTGCCCGGCGCGAGATCGCCGTGATGCAGATAGTACGGCTTGATCCGGCATTCGACGAAAGCTCGCATCAAATCCGACAAAGCCGTGACGTTGTCATTGACGCCGCGCAAAAGCACCGACTGGCTGACCATGGGGACGCCGGCATCGACGAGCCGCGCGCAGGCGGCGCGCGCGGCCTCCGTCAGCTCGCGTGCATGGTTGGCATGCAGCGCAACCCAGGTGGTCGCGCCCGTAACCTTCAGCGCTGCGACCATCTCGTCGCTGACGCGCGCGGGGTCGGCGACGGGCACGCGGGTGTGAAGGCGGATGATCTTGACGTGATCGATGCCGGCGAGATCGGCCATGATCTCGCTCATGCGACGCGGCGACAGCATCAGGGGATCGCCGCCGGTCAGGATCACCTCCCAGATCTCGTCGTGCGCGCGGATGTAATCAATGGCAGCACGATAAGCGCTGTCCGAGAGCGCGTTGTCCTTGCCGGGTCCGACCATCTCGCGGCGGAAGCAGAAGCGGCAATAGACCGCGCAGACGTGAACGAGCTTGAACAGCACGCGATCGGGATAGCGGTGCACGATGCCGGGCACCGGCGAGTGCGGGTGATCCCCGATCGGATCGGCGCTCTCGCCCGGCTGCAGCTCGAGCTCCGCGGCGGTCGGCACGAACTGGCGGGCGATGGGGTCGTCGGGATCGGACGTGTCGATCAGCTCGACCAGCGCCGGCGTGATCGCGACCGCATAGCGCGCGGCAACGCGCTCCAGTGCCGGCAGGGCCGCGGCAGGCGCGAGGTGCTCGGCCACGAGCTCGGCCGGCTCACGCAAGGTGCGTGCAATATTGGTCTTCGTCATGTCTCACTTGGCGTTTCATTTGCAGGGGGTGTCCACACCACCTGATCAATCCGTGTTGCGCCGCTGGCCAGCATCACCAGGCGGTCGAGGCCGAGCGCGACGCCGCTCGCCTCCGGCATTGCGGCGACCGCGGCAAGAAAGTCCTCGTCCAGCGGATAGGCCTCGCCGTAGCGACGCTGCTTCTCCGCCATCGATTCCGTGAAGCGCCGGCGCTGCTCTTCGGCGTCGGTCAGTTCGCCAAAACCGTTGGCGAGTTCGACGCCGCAGGCATAGACCTCGAACCGTTCGGCGACCCTGGGATCGCCAGCCTTCACGCGCGCCAGKGCTCGCCGGCCGCCAGCAGCTTCTTGCAGGCAAATTCCGGGGAGGTCCGCAAATAGCGGCTGGCCCGGCTGCCGTCGGGCCGCACGATCTCGGTTCGGGGGGCGTGCAGATGGGTCTCATTGCCCGGGGAGACCTGAAGAACGGAGGTTTCGACCTCCATGAAGCCCTGCTCGGCGAAAAACCCCCGTAAAGCCCCGGTCACGGCTCCCCTCGCCTGGAGGAACGGCCGCCGGTCGAGGTGCCGCTCGGGCGACCAGAACGGCGAAATCGGCTTGTCCCCAGCCATTAACCGACCACCCCAACCATCAGCAAAGTGCTGGCATCCAACGGCAAAATCAGTATGTTGCGGCCCGAAACGGGCGCCGAGGTCTGATTTGAGGCCCCAAGTCCCCCATCAATTTGACCACGTCCTGGCCGGAGCCGGGCCAAGCAAGCAGGAAATACAGCTTTGAGAGTCATCGCCAGTTCTATTCGCAAGGGCAACGTGATCGAGCAAGACGGCAAGCTCTATGTCGTCGTGAGCGCCGAGAACATCCATCCCGGCAAGGGCACCCCGGTCAGCCAGATCGAAATGCGCCGAATCTCGGACGGGGTAAAGATCTCCGAGCGTTACAAGACCACCGACCAGGTCGAAAAGGCCACGATCGAAGAGCGCAACTACACCTTCCTGTACGAAGATGGCGACGGCTACCACTTCATGAACCCGGAAACCTACGACCAGGTCCAGGTCTCCAAGGACGTCGTCGGCGACGCGTCCGCGTATCTCCAGGAGAGCATGACGGTCAAGCTGTCCCTGCACGGTACCAACCCGGTGTCGATCGCCCTGCCCCAGCGCGTGACGCTGGAAGTGGTGGACACCGAGCCCGTGACCAAGGGCCAGACCGCCTCGTCCTCCTACAAGCCCGCGGTGCTCTCCAACGGCGTGCGCACCACCGTGCCGCCGCACATCTCGGTCGGCACCCGTATCGTCGTGATGACCGAAGACGGCTCCTACTCCGAGCGCGCCAAGGACTAAGTCAGGGATCGAGGATCGGAACAGGTACCGCCGGGGGGCGAGACAGTGGGTAGGAAGAGGCTCCGCTTCGTCTCGCTTATTCTGGCGTCGCTTTCGCTCCTCGTTGCCGCTCCGCTGGCCGCGGATGAATTCCGCAGCCCCTCACTCACGGCCCTGCGCGTCGATTGGCGCGCAGCGCTCGACCAGCTCCGCACCGAGATCAACGGCCACCCCCGGGTTGCCAGCGATTTCATTTTCGTGCCTCGCCGTTCCGTGCCGCGCTACGATCCGCGCGCGATGCCGGCGCTGGTGCAGCTCAACGCGGTCTCCTCCCAGTTCTTCACCGGCATTGCCCGCAGCTCCGTGCCCGTGCTGCTGCCGTTCGACGCCGGCGCCTATCTCGAGGCCCAGCGCAACGGCGCACCGTCAAGCCTGTCGCTGTCGCGCTACCAGGCTGATTTCAACCCCGTCGACATGTTCGACGCCGGCCCCGCCGGATACAGCGCGAGCTTCTCGCTCGAGCCCGGCGCGGGCGCCGGTGACGGCATGCCGACGCGTGTCTTCGCAAGACCGGTCGAGGTGCAGATCACCGGCTCTGCGCTGCTCTATGACATCGCCGACCCCGCCGGCGGCAAGGGCGAGCCGGTCAAGCCGCTTGCTGCCCTCTATCCGGACCTGCGCAGGTTCATCCGGGAAGGCTACGTGCGCTACGCCTTCACCCGCTTCGGCGTCGCCTATGTCGTCTCCATCCAGTGCCTGGACAGCGTCGCAAAGCCGCGGCGGCTCGCCTGCAAGGAAGCCTATCCGGTTGCCGAACGTTTCCTGAAGGCGCTGCGCGTCGCCGGCGGCCAGCGCATGCGGCCGTTGATGGACGTTGCCTCCGACATCATCGATCGTCCCTCGGGGCGTTCGGCCGATTTCAGCTACCGGCCAAGCGGCGACATCATCCCGAACAGCGGCTACCGCAACAAGAGCGGCCATCCGGACGTGATGGCCTATGCGCAGATCCGCTTCCCGCTGGAGAAGGCGCCCGCTTTCGTGCGCTCGCAATCCTACGGCAAGCGCGACAAGAACGACGGTCCGACTGCCTATCCGTGGCGCGACAATTTCTGCGAGTCCCGCAGCTTCGAAGTCTGGCAATGCGGCGGCGGTTACGGCCACCAGGGCGAGGACATCCGCGCCGCCGAATGCCCGCCGCCCGGCGAGGGCCGCGCCCCCTGCGATCCCAAGCAGCGCGCCGTCGTTGCCGTGCGCGACGCCATCGTGATCCGCGCTTCCAAGGACCAGGCCGCGACGCTCGAGATCAACAGCCGCACCGAGCATATGCGCTTCCGCTACATGCACATGAACCCGCAGGCGATGAACGCCGACGGTTTGCTCAACGGCCGCATGGTGACCGAGGGCGAGAAGATCGGCGTGGTCTCGAACTATCTCGATCATCCCGCCGGCACGTCGATGCACCTGCATTTCGACGTCCAGGTGTTCACCCGCGACGGCTGGATCTGGGTCAGCCCCTACGTCACGCTGGTCTCCGCCTATGAACACCTGATCCGCGCCCGCGGCCGCGAAGTCGGCCCGGAGATCGCGGGCACTCCGCAGCCCGTGGCACATGCGCTGCCCGAGGATGTGATCAAGCCGGACCCGCGCGAGGGCTCGAGCAGCGAGGATAATTGAGGCAGCTCGCGCCTCACCGCTCGGCGCGCCTCGACGACGATCCCATCACGCCCCCTTTCGGCGCACGAGGTTTGACCGGATCGGCGTCCGGCTCTCCCCGAACGGCCTGGCCTTCTCTGGCCCCAGACTTGCTTGGCTTCCGGCAGCAAACTGGAGAAAGGGAAGCACATGCGTTGTCTCACCACGGCGGTCATTGTGGCCGTCGCATTCGCCGTGCCGGCTCATGCGCAGGAATTGACCGGTACGCTGAAGAAGATCAAGGAGACCGGTGCGATCACGCTCGGAGTGCGCGACAGTTCAGTGCCCTTCAGCTACATCGACGAGAAGCAGAAGACCGTCGGCTACGCCATCGACATCTGCATGAAGATCGTCGAGGAGATCAAGGCTGAGCTCAAGCTGGACAAGCTCGCGGTCAACGAAAGCTTGGTGACTTCGTCCAATCGCATTCCGCTGATGGCGAACGGCACCATCGATCTTGAATGCGGCTCGACCACCAACAACGCCGACCGCCAGAAGCAGGTGTGGTTCACCAACACACATTTCCTCACGGCGAGCCGCTTCGTGTCGAAGAAGGCTTCGAAGCTCGACCAGGTCGACGACCTCAAGGGCAAGGCCGTCGTCTCGGTCTCGGGCACCACCAACATCACCCAGCTCAACAAGGCCAACGCCGCCCGCTCGCTCGGCATCACCGTCATGAATGCAAAGGACGTCCCCGAGGCCTTCCTGATGGTCGAGACCGACCGCGCCGAGGCCTTCGTCATGGACGACATCCAGCTTGCGGCCATGATCGCTTCATCGAAGGACCCGTCGCTTTACGCAATCAGCTCCGGCGCCTTTTCCGATCCAGAGCCCTACGGCATCATGCTGCGCAAGGACGATACGGCGTTCAAGGCGGTGGTCGATCGCGCGACTGCAAGACTCTACAAGAGCCCGGAGATCGAGAAGATCTACAACAAATGGTTCATGGAGCCGGTGCCGCCGCGCGGCCTCAACTTCCACGTGCCGATGCCGGTGTCGATGAAGAAATCGTTCGAGCACCCGTCCGACAATCCCGATCCGGCGTCGTACGGGGGCTGATGAGATCGCAGAGCACCCCAATTGCGCAGCCCGGATGAGCGAAGCGACATCCGGGATTCTCACGACGACTGTCCCGGGTGTCGCTTCGCTCACCCGGGCTACGATCGCTGCGAACTAATCCAGAAACGTCGTCAGCTGCGCGCCCTCGTCCGCCACGAACACCGCGATCAATTCCGCCGGCTCCGTGGCGCTGGCATTCGCCGACACCAGATGCGTCGCGCCGGGCGGTTCGAAGAAGGACTGGCCGACGCCAAACGTCTCGACCGGGCCGCCACCGAGCTGGGAGCGGATCTCGCCCTTGGTGATGTAGGCCGTCACCGAGCCTGCGTGGCGATGCGGCCGCGTAAATCCGCCGGGTCCGTAGAAGACGCGCACGATGGTCACGCGCTTGCCCGGCACGTTCGGCAATGCGTAGGAGCCGATCGGCTCGACCTTGTCGAGCGGCGAGCTCTCGGCAGCGGTGGCGCAGAGCGGCGCGAGCGCGCCTGACACGGTCTCCATCGTCAGCGGCAGCGCCTTGCCGATCGCGAGTGCGCAGGCGAGCCCGCCGACAACGGCCAGCGCCGTTGATCGCGACGGCACCGGGCGTTGCGTGGTGGCCAAACTCATTGCTGTCATGACAACCTCCCCTTGTTCCCTTATGGCAATCAGGATGCCACGGCATTCGTCGCGACCGGCCGCTTCGTCGGCGTCCAGCGATAGGCCGCGCCAAACCGGTTCCAGACGTTGATCGAGGCGACCGCCGAGGTCAGGTACATCAGCTCGGTCTCGGAGAATTCGCGCTGCACCTCGGCATAGACCTCATCGCCGAAGCCGTTCGGCAGCAGCGTCAGTGCTTCGGTCCAGGCCAATGCCGCACGCTCGCGCGCCGAGTAGATCGGTGCCTCGCGCCAGACCGCGACCAGATGGAGTTTGTCCATGGGCACGCCGAGCCGCTCCGAGAGCAGAATGTGATGCTGGACGCAGAAGGCGCAGCCGTTGATCTGCGAGGCGCGCAGCTTGACGAGCTCGAGCAACTGCCTGTCCAGGCCCGCCTTGGCCGCAAGCTGTCCGAGCGCCAGCACCAGATCATAGGCATCGGGCGCGATCCGCTTGAAATCCTCGTATTCGCTGCGGGCGTGTGACATTGCCGTGCACCTCGTGTTATTGTAAGAATGCTTATACTGTATAAGAGCTCTTACATGATGCGCAAGGCCGCTGCCTTCACAAGATCGAAAAGCCCGCGGAAGGCCCCCGCCGCTTCCGACGGCGGCGCCGTTCGCGTGCCTGCCCCAGGGGAAGGCAAACGCGGCGAGGAAGGCTATCTTGGCTACCTGCTGCGCCAGGCCCATGCCGCGGTCCGCCTGACGATGGAACGGACGCTCGCCGATCTCGGCGTGACCTCGCCGCAATTTGCCGTACTGACGATGCTCAACGCCTATCCGGGCCTGTCKGGCGCCGACGTCGCCCGCCTCACCTTCCTCACGCCGCAGACGGTGGGCGTCATCATTCGCAACCTCGAACGCGACGGCGCGATTGCGATGACGCCCCATCCCGTCCATGGCCGCATCCAGCAATGGACGCTGACGCCGCGCGGCGCGACGCTGTTGAAGGCGTGCCGGGAGCGGGTGATTGCGCTGGAGAAGCGCCTCGCCCGGGATCTGGATAGCAAGGCGGAAACCTCGGTCCGGCGCTGGCTCGCCGGAATCGCGGCCGATTTGCAGGACGACTAGACCGCGCCGGGACTAACCCTAGTCGCCGCAGCCTCCGTCGCCGCCATCGGCATCCGAGAAGTCGCTGACGGCGCCGTCGCCCTGAATGCCGCGGCCAAAGTTTTCCGCAATGATCATCAGGATCACGACGAACAGCCCTGCGCCGAACGGCCAGGGATTGGCACGGATGATGTCGAACAGCTCCTGCATGCGGGCATTTTGCGGGACAAGAGCGAACCGACCGTAAAGCGGCTGACCGAAAATGGGGGATTTGCCGCCGCGCGCCGAGGTGGCTTACCCATCCCTCAACGCTTTCTTAACCTCGCCGTCGGGCCAACTCTCGCCTGCGGCGATCACCCGGACGCGGCTCTGGTCCGTGGTGTTCACCAGCACATGCGAACTCACCCGATCGATGCTGCACTCCAGACGCAGATCGGTTTCGGGCTTCCAGCTCAGCGTGGTCGCGAGATCGCCGGGAAAGATCTGCCATTGCGATCCGTCATCGAGTTCGACGACGTGGCTTTCCGCATGCGCGCGTATCTTCATTACACCCCGAATTCTCGATGAAGTGAGTCCCGGCGCTCCAGCCGGGGCCCCGCTCCGTCAGTCGTTGTCGTGATGAATCACGGTCTTGCTGCCATTGCCGAATTCATATTCCTTCTTGATCACCGTGGTTCTGCTCGATTGCGTGCAGGGGGAATGCGGGGTGCGCGGCTTTGTTCCGGGGAACGCCGGGGCGATGACTGTCCCTCCTGTTCCAGGAACCGACTCACAGG
>NZ_JBFUES010000414.1:0-6217 GCF_056403875.1 Bradyrhizobium sp. P2_E8 | reverse complement strand
CTGCTCAATTGCGCCAGCGGCGCGACCTGGGTGTCGCTGCATCATGGCGGCGGCGTCGGCATCGRCTATTCGCAGCATGCCGGCATGGTGATCGTCGCCGATGGCACGCCGGAAGCTGCAAAGCGGATCGAGCGCGTGCTCTGGAACGATCCGGCCACCGGCGTGATGCGCCATGCCGATGCGGGCTACGAGACCGCGATCGATTGCGCCCGCGACAAGGGGCTCGACCTGCCGAGCCTGGCCAAGTAGCCGCGCCTCAGGCCAGGACCTTGGTCCCGTGCGTCGCTCCGTCGAGGCGCTGCCATTCCTTCGCGAGGTAGTCGTCGATCGCATCGCGCGGCATGGGTTTTGCGAAATAATAGCCCTGAATGTAGTCGCAGCCGAGCCGGCGCAAGCTGTCGAGCTGGGCGCGGGTCTCGACGCCTTCGACGACACAGGCGATCTCCATGTCGTCGCACAGGCCCGTGAGCGACTTGATGATCTTGTGGCTGACCGGATTTTCGTTGATGTCGGCGACGAAGCTGCGGTCGACCTTGATCTTGTCGAGCGGCAGCCGGTGCACGTGGCTGAGCGAGGAATAGCCGGTGCCGAAATCGTCGAGGGAAATGCCGCAGCCCATCGCCTTCAGCGCGGCGATCGACTGCTGGGCGCGCACGAAGTCGAAGGTGACAGCGGTCTCGGTGATCTCGAAATCGATCCGGCGCGTCGGCACGCCGCTCTTCTCGATGATGGTGATCAACGGCAGGATGCCTTCGGGCGAGCAGATGTCGTGGGCGGAGAGATTGAACGACAGCCAGAGATCGTCGGGCCACGTCTTCGCAGTCGCCAACGCACGCACGAGCAGCGCCTGCGTCAGCGGCCGGATCAGGCCTATGCGCTCGGCGGCGGGGATGAAATCAGCCGGTGAGACCTGGCCGAGGCGAGGGCTGTGCCAGCGCGCCAGGGCCTCGAAGCCTGCGGTGTGCTCGCTCATGGCATCGACGATCGGCTGGAACACCAGCTCCATCTCGGTGTCGAAGTCGGAGGTGCGCAGCAGGTTCTCGATGACGCCGCGGCTGCGAATCTCGGCCTCCAGCTCGCTCGAAAAGATCACGGTGCGGCCGCGCAGGTGGCGCTTGGCGTGATAGAGCGAATAGTCGGCGCATTCATAGAGCGCTTCCGCAGTCGTCGCCGAATGTGGGAACAGCGCGAAGCCGATCGAGCACGACAGCCCGGTATGGGCGGTGTCGAGCTGGTAGGGCAGCTTGACCAGGTCGCCGATCCGCTGGCCGAGCCGCATCAGATCGTCGTCGTCGGGATCGCCGCACACCACGAGGCCGAACTCGTCGCCGCCGAGCCGCGCGAACTCGACGCGGTGCGGGCCGAAGCCTTCGCAGACCTCGCGGATGCGCCGGCCCGCCTCGATCAGGACGCGGTCGCCGACGCTGTGACCGTAGTTGTCGTTGATCGGCTTGAAGCCGTCGAGGTCGATGATCCCGACCGCGACGCGAACATTCCTGCRCTCGGCATCGGCGAAGGCGCTCGACAGCTCGGCGAAGAAGCGGCGGCGGTTCGGCAGCTCGGTGAGGGAATCGAGATTTGCGAGGCGGAAGTTCTCGTCCGAAAGCGCCTGGGTGGCCGCCTGCTGCGCCAGCAGCGACTTGCGGCTCGACACGAGATCGGCAAAGTCGCGGTAATAGATGAACAGCACCGTCACCATCGCGCCGGAGACGAGCAGGTTGTTGACCGCGATCGCCTTCAATGTCGGCTCGCCGGTGGCGAAGAAGAACAGCACATAGGGCACGTCGACGATCAACGTCACGATCAGCGCCGCCGAGCGCAGGTGCATCAGCGAGAAGATGCAGCCGATCACGGTGACCGCCATGTAGAAGGCGACCTGACTCTTGGCGAAGGGATCGCCGTACGGGTAGAGCGCGAAGGACCAGGCGGTGAAGCCGGCACCGATCGGCACGGTCAGCCAGTTGGTGGCGCGCAGATTGCGCAGGATGTCGGCATCGCTGCGCACGAGGTGACGCTGGCGCAGCCACCAGTAGGTCCGGAGCGCGGCGAGCACGGTCAGCACGCCCGGCACGATCATCGTCAACCAGTCCGGCGCCACGTTCACATACGTATAGGCGACCGCGATCGTGTTGCTCATGAGGATGAAGTAGAGCAGCGGGATCTGCTTGGAGAAGGCGTCAAACTGCGCGCGCGTCAGATCCGGGTTGTCGGCCGGCACGCGAAACAGCTGCATGGCGGCGGCAAAGTGTGATTTCAAATCGACAGCAGGCATTGCAATACGCGCCCCGGATCCTTTCAAAACGTGGAGGATCTTGCATGGCGGGGGTAAAGGGCGCGTTAGATCGGGTTCCCGGCGATGGTCAGCGCAGGTTGCACGCTACCGCATAGTTTCCGGTCGCGTGCATTGGTGAGGCGGCGTTAACGATATCCAGCGGCGGTGGCGGGTGTCTCGGGCACTGTTTCGCCCGCAATCGCCGCAGCTACGATCTGTTAAGCATGCGCGTCAGTGACGGCGGGGTGYAGATGATTGCCGCGCGGTCAGCCGACCCACGCGATTCACCTCTCCCCCGCGGGAGGAGAGGTGAGCGCGCGCAGGGCCGCTATTTCTTCTCCAGTGCCGCGGTCTGCTTGGTGAGCTGCTTGTCGAAATCCTCCGACAGGCCGGTCGCGTAGGTCACGATCTCGCCCGGCTTGACGAACGGGTTCGGCGCGCCCTCCTTCATCTCCGCGCGCTTGGCCTGCATGCCATAGACTTCCGGATGCGGCCCGAGCAGCACGTCGATCTTCATCGCCTTGGCCTTGGCGAAGGTCGCGCGGTAGTCGTCGACGATGCCGGGGTAGGTCGGCTGGCCGACCAGCCGGTTCAGCGCCACCGTGCCGCTGCAGAAGAACAGCACCTCGCGGTTCTCCTTGCCGTCCTTGACGGTCAACTCCCAGCTCGTGCAGCCCGGCGAATGGCCGGGCGTCGCATGTGCCGTCAGCGTGGTGTCGCCGAGCGTGACCTTGTCGCCTTCCTTCACCGCGCGATCGACCTTCACCGCGGGGAAGGCGAGGTCCTCGTTCTTCTCGTCGCCCGGATAATAGCCGCCTTCGAGCAGCGGCTTGTCGCGTTCGCCGGCGATGAGCTGCGCACCGGTCTCCTTCTTGATCTCGGCGAAGCCGCCGGTGTGGTCGAGATGCGCGTGCGTGTTGAGGATGATCTTGATGTCGGCAACCTTGAAGCCGAGCTTCGCGATGTTGTCCTTGATCATGCCGGTGGACTGGGGCATCGCCGTGTCCATCAGGATCAGCCCCTGCGATGTCTTGATGACATAGACGGCAATGCCGTCGGTTCCGACATAATAGATGTTGTCGATGAGCTGGAACGGCTCGAACGGCGCCGTCCACTTCTTCATGGCCACTGCCAGAAAGTCCTTGATGGTTTGCGCCTGCGCGCCAGTCGAGAGCAGGGTCAGAGCACACAGTGCGGCCGTCAGCCTTCTCATAGTTTACCTCCCACAGTGTTCTTGTCGTTTTGGTCGGGCGCGGGCGTTGTGGCCCGAGCGGTGTGCAAGTTACGTCGTGGCTGGCGTTCAGGGCAACTCCATGTGCCCCCAAAAATTCATGGGCCGAGCGGGAATATCGGCGCGTTTGGTGAAAGCGGAGCGCGAGCTCACCGCCCGATCGTGACGCCGGCGGTCGAGCGCATGGCGTCCCGAAGGCTTCTCGCGTTCATGTCGTCGAGGACCTGCCGCGTCAGCACGGTGGTCTGGCCCGGCGTGTTCAGGATCGTCTCGCCGCGCGAGGACGAGAGCCGGTCGGCCTTGTAGGGTGCGGCCGGATCGGTGGCGGGCGCATGGCGCGGCCGCTTGCTGGAAGCGGCAAAGGCTCCCTGCGAGACGCAGAGGGCGACGATCACGATCAATCGCAATGATTTTGTGGGCATGCGAGCTCCCAGATCCAGGACATCAGCCTAGCATATGGCGAGCGTCGTCGTTGACGAAAAGGTCAGGCGAGAGCGGCCTGGCGTTCCCGCACCGGCTCGCGGACCCGGTCTGGCTTCCCAGGCTCGGCGAGCCGGGTAAAGCTGCGATGGCTCGCCTGTGCGGGCGCCTCGACGATGACGCCCTCGCAGACGATCTGCCCGCCCAGCATCCTGAACTCGAGCTTGTCGTAGCGCGGCATCGTCTCGCCGGGCGCGGGCGGCAGCAGCTCGACACGGCCCTGGATGTTCAGCGTGGCGTCGCCGGTGCCGTGAAGCCGCGGATTCCACATCCTGATCCCGGTCTCCGCCCAGCGCTGCCGGATCAGCTCAGCGCGATCGGAGGGTTCCGTCGCCCTTGCGCGAACTTTCGCTGCGCTACGGATCTCTGGTGCGGGAGACGCAAGGATCGGCTCCGGCGCGATGTCCGCGACGACGCCGAGGGTGTCGGTGGAAGCGTCCTCCGTGGCGACCGTTGTGACCGGCGCGGGATCGCTTGCAGGGACCGGCTCGATCTCCATGGCGACGTCGGCGGATGGACCGCTGTCGATGCTCACGGCAGGGATATCAGACGCAGCGACTTCGATGGCGGCGAGGGCGACATGCGGGTCGTCTACGATGGCCGGCTCGATATCGACGAGGACGTCTGAGGATGGCTCGTGGCTGACGAGGAGGTCGAGCGTCGCAACCGGAGCGGTCGCGCCATCGTCAGACGAGACCGCTGTCTCCTCCGTGACGATCGGCTCAACGTCGGTCGCGAGCTCGCGAGCTGGACTGCCGCTGACGGCGAGCTCGGGAATGTCGACCGGCGCGCTATCGATGGCGACTGGCCGGACTGAGGCCTCTTCCGTGCCGACCGCCTCGACGCTCGTCGGGAGTTCCGCAGGCAGGACGTTGCCGGCGGCGAGTTCAGGAACAGCAACGGGTGCAGTCTCCACCTCGACAGGCGAGACGTCGACAGGCGAGACCGAAGCCTCCTCCACGACGGCCGGCTCGGCTTGCGCCGGATGTGGATCGTCACTGACGCCGGTCCTCTCTGTCTGCGCCGCCGGCGGGTTCTCCGCGATGACGGAGATCGCGGTGTCGTCCTCGGCGACCGGCGCCGCGACCGCGACTCCTGCGTCGTTGAGCAGTGGATTAGCGTTGATGCTGATGTCGGGAGTGCGCGCGGYTTCTGCAACGTCGACGGCGATGGCAGGCGAATCATTCGTGGCGATCGGCGAAAGGTCGATGCTGCCGCCGAGCGGCAAGGGCCGAAGCCTCGTAAACGCCCATTTCACCGCAGGGATGCGGCGCAGCAACGATATCAGTCTCGAAAGCACTGGGAGTTGTCCAAGAGGTACTCGGCGTGAGGCAATCGCTGATTCGCCAGCAATGTGAAAAACTGCCCCGGCCGTCACACCGATGTCAATCTGGGTGGGACCAATTGCAGAACATCCGCGCACCATCGCTCGCGAGAGAAGCTGCGATCGTCATGAAGCCACGGTGTGGACGAGCACAGTGCAACTGCACGGAACGCGGACACGCGCTGCGAGGCACCTCCCATGGGCGCGTTGCACTGAACGTCGGGGTTCCCTGCGTCGCTCCGTCGAGGGTAGTTTGGAACATCCGGCATCTGGTGTAAGGATGACGCATGAGAAAAATAGTCGCCATCGGAGCGGTTCTGCTCTGGTCCACCATCGCATTCGCGCAGGATCGCACGATCACCGTGGCCTCGACGACGTCGACGGAACAGTCGGGCCTGTTCGGCTATTTGCTGCCGCTGTTCTCGAAGGCCGAGGGCATCAGCGTGAAGGTCGTTGCCGTCGGCACCGGCCAGGCGCTGGATATCGGGCGGCGAGGTGATGCCGACGTGGTGTTCGTCCATGACAGGCCCGCCGAAGACCAGTTCATGTCCGAAGGGCAGGGCGTGAAGCGTTTCGACGTCATGTACAACGACTTCGTCATCGTCGGGCCGAAGAGCGATCCGGCGCAGATTGCCGGCGGCAAGGACGTCGCTGATGCGCTGCGCAAGATCGCGGCAGCCAAGGCGCCGTTCATCTCGCGCGGCGACAAGTCCGGCACGCACGCGGCCGAGCTGCGATTGTGGAAAGAGGCGGGCGTCGATCTCGGTGCCGGCAAGGACAGCTGGTATCGCGAGATCGGCCAGGGCATGGGCCCGGCGCTGAACATGGCCTCGTCCTCGAACGCCTATCTTCTGTCGGATCGTGGCACATGGCTGTCGTTCAAGAACCGCGGCGAGCTCGCCGTCCAGAC
>NZ_JBFUES010000413.1:0-6230 GCF_056403875.1 Bradyrhizobium sp. P2_E8 | reverse complement strand
TTCCTTCACGCCGCGGGCGACGATCCGCAGCGCGCCATCCGGAAGCGGTCGCTGCAGCTTCAGCGCCTCGTCGGCCGGCGCGGTCATCCAGGTCTCGACCTCGTCGGGCGTCGTCAGGATCACGGGCATCGCTTTCGGATGGATGCCACCGACCTCCGCGTTCGCCTCCGTCGTCAGGAAGGCGTAGAGGTCGTTCGTGGTCTCGCCTTCCTTGACCTTCCGCACCGACGTCCAGTTGGCCCATATGCCGGCGAAGCAGGCGAGAGGTCGGGTCTCGTCGAGCGCGAACCAGATGTCCCCGCCCTCGGCTCATCCGCTCCGCACCAGGCGAGCGCCTGTTCGACGGCGTTGTCTAGTTCGTCGAGCACGTAAACGATCATTATGATACTTGCTCGCCGAACGGCTCGACGCGTACGTCACTCAAACTAACATAGGTTTGGGGTTGCCGGAATTTCCCGGCAGTCGTCAGATTTTAGTTGGCAGAAGCGAATCATCTTGGCATGCTCCTGTGACCGGGGCTGGCACGTTCATCCGCATCTATTTTCACCCGGGTTCTGAAGCAACGGCAACGCTGCGGCAGGCGTTTCAGTACGCGTTTTTTAGATCAACTTAATGAACTCCTGGGGCCGCCTTTGGGTGGCCTCTTCGTTGGGCGTTCAATTTTGCGGGGGCATTGCAATGGCAAAACCAGCCGTTTCCCGTGATGCTTTTCGTGGACTATTCGCTTTGTACTGGGCGAAAGCTCATCACGATCACAAAGCCGAAGCCGAGGAATGCCTTTTGACGTTGTTCGGGTCTGCGGAATACATTCCCGATCGCCTGCTGCAGCAATGGTCAGAAAAAGCGGATCTACTCGGTCCAGAAACCGTCGGTACTGTAGTGGAGCCGCGGGCCCGTGAAATCGCGAGCGGCGGCGCGCGGTACGACCATGCGAGCGATTTTCTCCACTCGCTCCTGAGAGACCTCGGGCGAAAAATGCAGTGATCAGATGCGTCGTTTCCGCGCTCTTACCGCGCTCTCTGATCAACTTTGACCTCACAGGCAATCTTCTCCCCGCACGCAGCTCGTTAGAGCCGCTGTTTCGCCGGCGGCTGCCGCCGGCTAGGGCCTGGATTGTCGTAGACAGCGGCGGCGGGTGTCGGAACCGTGCCGCCTCGTTCGTCTTGACTCCGTGTCACCGTATCCCGGAGCGTTGCGCACCCTGGCCCCTCGCGCGAACTGGAATCGAATTTTGCGTCTCTCGCTCGTCACCTGGTCCCATCGCGCTCCATCCGGCCACCTCGGAGAACGAGAAGATCTCATTCAATCAGCTCAACAATCGATCATTCGAAGGGCCTAGGGGCTGAGCGGCGTGAGAGCGTTGCGCAGTGGCGCATTGGAAATTTGCATCAAACCCGCAAATGGCTGACCAAGCTCCAAGACCAGGTAAATCGCTCCCGCGGCCGACAGTGCAAAAACGAACAGCGCGCAGAAAACGGTTGTGCTGGGTTTGGCAAACAGGCCGAGACTTCCAAAGATGATGGTGAGCCAGAAAATCAGCACCACCAGGAACGGCATGGGGATCGAGTTGCTCGTCTGTGCGAACAGCAGCAGGCGGCTTTGCGCAATGTCGGTGGCGATCTGTACGGCCCTGGCCTGCACGGAGCGCTGGGCATCGTTCTGCGGCGAAAGCTGCTGCAGCTTCGTGAAGAATGCCTCGCTTGCGGCGCTCGCCTCGAAAGGGGTCCCCTTGGCGGCCTCGGAACTATTCTCGCGCCACATTCGATCGGCCAAAACAGCGACGCTGCGCCGTAACAGATGGCGTACGTCGTTCGTCTCCGGTCCGTACTGCGCCAGCAGATTGTCGAGCACTACCACGCTGCTCGTCATATGCGTCACTTGAGCGCTCTGCGTGTCGTAGGAGCCCTTCGCCGAGCCAATCAGCAGGCCGAGGACAAGCGCGGCTATCGTCCCGATGAGGCCCGTGCCCAGCCTGACCACATCCTTCTCATCGGTGCTCAGGTGATGCCCAGGAAGGAACATACCGAAGAGGGCGCCGCCTGCGATGCATACAAACGTGATGCCCGATAACGCGATTGCATTCATGATTCACCAGTGTCGCGAGCCATCGGGGTCACTCCGTCCATTTTTGCGTTCCCGCAATGCCGTATCACGGCATGCCGCGACGTTGCGGTGTCGCCTAGGCTGCGGAAGCAACTGCGGGCCTCTTCGCGAGCAGGGCTCGTCGGTCGTGGATCAAGCCCTCCAGCCGGTGCGCTGCAACGTTCAATGTGGCATCATCCACCGCGCGCTCGTCTCCACCAGCGGATTTGGCGCGCTCCGCTCTTAGAATGCCGTCGATTTCTTCTTCGATATCCGAAAGCTCAGCCTCTGTATCGACTTTCCGAATCCGACGTGCCAGGGCGTAGAGAGAGTCGAGCGGGCCTTCAGGTGCGGGGCTACCGAGCCCCAAGAATTTCCACGCCGCCGCCAGCATAGTGGCGGCGCCGCCCAACATCATCGGCGTCAGATAGATCCAGTTGCCGTATTCATCCATGAAGCTCTGCGTGGTGCTGTTGTAGACAGCGGCCGCACCGGGGTGGAGCGGAAGGTAGGCATCCTGGTCGGTGCTGGGCGCGGTGATCTGCGCGAAAATCGGCTGCTCGCGCAGAAGATTCCTGCGCGCGCTCATGATCGCCTGCGTGAGTCTGGTCACCAGATCGGTGCCGAGCTTCTTTTGCGCAACCAAGTACAACGACGTCCTCAAGGTCGTCAGATCATCTTCCGGGACCGGTGGCGACCCCCGCAGCGTGCCCTTCGGCACGTCGAAGCTTTCGAAGGCGCGTTCTGTCTCTGCAATTGCTCCCGCTGAATCGATCGGGATCAATACCGGGACCTTTTTATGGTCGAGCTGAAAGAATCCTCGAACGAGTGAGAGGTATTTTTCGGCGAGCGGAATCACGACCAGCAGGGCACTGACCTGTTTTGACTGAATGGCTTGCCGGACGTCCGCCAAAGGAAGATTTTTGAACACAACTTTTGCGTTTGCCAAATTATATTCTTTGGTCAGCACATCGACAATTTTGGCGTTCGCCACCCCACCGACCACGCCGATCGCGCGTCCTTTGAGGTTTTCAATGCTGTCGATGCCCGATCCCGGCGGCGCGATGACCAGTACGACCATATGGCTGACGACGACGACGGCTTGCGCCTGCGACAAATCGCCGACATCGCCGCGAACCACGGCCAGATCGACCTTACCCGCGGAGAACGCGGCAGCGGCCTCAAGCGCTGTGCCGCTGTCGATGACCTTGAGCCGCACCGGCGCGTTCGTCGAAACGAGTTCGCTCGCCATCGCTGACATTGCCTTGGCTGCCTCGCCGTCGATCGACCCGACCGCCACGGTCAGCGTGACCGGGCGAGCGTAGTACCGATAGGCGAGGAGACCTGCGCCTGTCGCAACGATCACTACTCCGATAAGCGCGAAGAAGCGAAGCCAGAGCGGTAATTTCCTCGACATCCTCGCCACTCCAGACACGTCGTCCGATGGACATCGCTGCATCGCCTTGATTGCAGCGACCCCTCCTCAAACGCACCGCACTATATATCAGAACTGTCCGCCGATGTCGGCTATGCCCAAGTCGGCGCGAGAATGCGTCGCGAAGGGTATTGCCTCATCTGACCAATTGACGTCAGCGCGGCGCTGACTGCAGTGACTGCAAGGCGGCTAAGAAGGAGCTTCATTATATCGTCTCCGTTTTTAAGCCTCGAACCGAATGCGTGGGACACTACCGCGGGTTGCGATGGTTAGCTATGCCAAAAACGGCAGAGGTTTGATCGGATGCTGTGTCCGAGATGGGTGTTCGCTGTGTGACAACGCGAAGACGCCCGATGACGAAAGACCAAATCACTCGTCTGAGACTGTGAAATCGAAGCGGCGATCAGGTGAGGATGGAAGATATCAGCGAGTAGCCGATGGACTTGGCCCTCCGTCGTGCCGCACGAAAATTCCTGGAAAATTTACATCATGACAGACGGGCCGCAGCGTCCAGTGGTTTGATCAGCCCCTTTCGACCCCTCGCACCATCCGGAATGTTGCGGACGGGCCACATGGACGTGGAGGCGCATAATAGCAATGGCTGACGCTTGCGTTCCGTGCTAGGGTAATACTCGTTGAGGTAGCCGAGGTTTTTCGGCCCCTCGCGGCGATTTCGTCCTGATGATGCGGCTGTACTGGCCGAGCGAAAACGATCCCTTGTATCGACAATTCTTGGAAGCTTCCGCCGGCGAAGAAGATGAGTTGAGGGGCTGCAAACAGCTCGAATTGATCTCAGGCCATTTGCGGCGAATAGTGACGAAATAGGCCTCGCGCGACCAGGCTGAACAATGGCTGGATGGGCTTGGCCATGCGAGCGGTAAGGACGGCGAGAAGGGCGACATCATGGGTAGATCGCTTGGACCGATGATGCTGGCCGTCGCTGTTCTTTTCAGCCCGGTTGCGCAGGCGCAGCCGCTTGCGGGGGCCGACAATCCGCAGGAGGGGCTGGCCGCGCAGATACGTCTGCAGGGGTTCGCATGCGACAAGCCGCTGGGGGCGGTGAGGGACAAAACGCGCTCCAGGCCGGACTACGCCGTCTGGACACTGAAATGCAGCAACGGGACGTACCGGATCGGACGCGCCCCCGATATGGCCGCGAAGGTCGAATCTGTTCGATGAGGCTAGGTTCTTCGGGGCACATTACTGCCTTTGCGCTGATGAGTAGGAGATTTCAGATGCCTCTCTCGATTTCGCTGATAGTTCTGAGCTCGCAATTGGTCGTCGCCGCGGCCGATACCGTCCCTAAATTTGACATCGGGGGTAGCTGCAAGGCCACTGCCAGTGCGACGGCTGGCATGTCCGAGGACCAGCCGCTCAAGCGGTGCATAAGCGACGAGCAGGACGCGCAGCGCCAGCTCGAAAGCCAGTGGTCAACATTTACCAGCTCGAGCCGAGGAAGCTGCGCCGGGATGGAAAACAGCACGCGAAGCTACGTCAGCTTGCTGACCTGTCTGCAGTTCGCCAACCAAGCCAAGTAGCTGAACCGCCCTGGTCGATGCCAAAGGCTCAGTGGCGAAAGCGCCTGGCGAAGCGGTGCGCTTGAGATCTGCATCAGGCCTGCGAATGGCTGCCCGAGCTCCAGGACAAGGTAGATCGTTCCGGCGGCCGACGGCGCGAAGGCGATGAGCAAGGCCGGCGACGGTTGCGCCGGGCTGGGCAAACAGGCCAAAGCTCACGCATCATGGTCAGCCAGAAAATCAGCACGACCATGAAGGGAATGGGAAGGATTGTCGTTTTCCGTGAACATCAACAGCGCAGTAGCCGCTGGATGGATTCCCGGTCCGCGAGAACGCGATGGCCGCCGCGTCGGAGCATCGGCCAGGAGGCCGGGCCGGCGAGGCTGTTGCTCTTTCGTCGCAGTTTTCACCTTTTTTCTGGCAAATCAATCCTGGGCGAATTTTACATAGCAGTCCTGCTTGCTCCAGGGCTACAGTATCGCCGAGTTGTATTCGGAGGCGACACATCCTGCGGGGGACGGCTATGACGGCGAGAATTGCACTGGCCTCGGCTAATGGTGCAAGGCCAATCACAGCACATCGACGCAGAGTTATTTCTGCAGCCCTCCTGACGTCCACTCTGTTGCTTTCCGCCCCGTCTGCCTTCGCCGACGAAAACGGCATCAGTTTCTGGATCCCCGGCCTCTTCGGAAGCCTCGCGGCCACGCCTCAGCAGCCGGGTTGGTCACTCGCAAATATCTACTATCACACCTCCGTATCCGCCGGCGCCGACGTCGCGCGGGCGCGCGAATTCACGCTCGGCAGAGTTCCCGCCAACCTCAACCTAAACACGAATCTGAATTTGCATCTCAACGCCACCGGCGATCTTGGCCTTGTGCTCCCGAGCTATGTGTTTGCAACGCCGGTGCTCGGCGGCCAGGCCTCGGTGTCCCTCCTGGCAGCCTATGGCGTCGTCGGCACCAGCCTGGCGGGGACCTTGTCCGGCGTTCTCACGACGCCCTTCGGCAATGTTCCCTTCGCGCGGTCCGACACCATCAGCGACACCACGTGGGGCTTTGGGGATCTGGCGCCGCAATTCGCATTGCGCTGGAACGCCGGTGTCCACAACTACATGACCTATATCACCGGCGACATCCCAGTTGGCGCCTACCAATCCGATCGTTTGTCGAACCTCGGCATCGGACACGGCGCGATCG
>NZ_JBFUES010000412.1:0-6231 GCF_056403875.1 Bradyrhizobium sp. P2_E8 | reverse complement strand
CGCAAGGCCTGCTCTCGGCCCTCGTCGCCGATGCCGCGCCGCCAAGCTTGCGCGGCACCGCATTCGGCTATTTCAACCTGTTCACGGGCCTGGCACTGCTGGCCGCGAGCGTGATCGCAGGTGCGCTGTGGGACGCCTATGGTCCGGCCGGCACGTTCCTGGCAGGGCTCGGCTTCGCGCTGGTGTCGCTCGTGGGGCTGCTCGCCGTCGGCAATGGGCTGGCAGCGGAGGGCAAATGATGACGGGGAGTTGTTCATCGTGTTGAGCGGGGTGCTTGCCATTGTGATCGGCAGCGTGCTGGGCGGCTGTGCGCGCTATTTCATCTCCGGCGCGATCGCGCGGCGGCTGGGCGAGACGTTTCCGTGGGGCACCATGACCATCAACGTCACCGGCGCCTTCCTGATCGGCATTTTTGGCGCGCTGGCAACCCATCCCGGCTCGATGTTCGCCTCGCCCAATCCATGGCTGTTCGCGGTGACCGGTTTCCTCGGCTGCTACACCACGGTGTCCTCGTTCAGCCTGCAAACGCTGACGCTCGCCCGTAACGGCGAGCCCATGCATGCGCTCGGCAACGTCGCCTTCTCGGTCGGACTGTGCCTCGCCGCCGTCAGCTGCGGCTTCCTGCTCGCTGACGGTCTTGGAGGGTAGCGGCCGATGAATTCTCCCTCCGCCGAGCGCCGGCGCAGCGCGATGCTCTATGCCTGGGTTTCCGCCGGCAGCGTCGTCGGTGGCCTGACGCGCTATCTGGTCGGGCTCGCGCTCGTTACCGGTCCGGGCTTTCCCGTCGCGACCCTGTTCATCAATGCCACCGGCTCGCTGATCATCGGATTCTATGCGACGCTGACCGGCCCGGACGGCCGCATGCTGGCACGGCCCGAGCACCGGCAGTTCGTCATGACCGGGTTCTGCGGCGGCTACACCACCTTCTCGGCCTTCAGCCTGGAAACCTTCCGCCTGGTCCATGGCGGCATGAAATACACCGCGCTGGCCTATGTCGCCTCCTCCGTCGTCTGCTGGCTGGTGTCGGTCTGGCTCGGCCATATGATGGCGAGCCGCTACAACCGCTTGAGAAGGAGCTGACCATGCAAATTCCCAATCAGGCCGTTTCGCTCCGCATCTTCATCGGCGAGAGCGACCATTGCGACGGCAGGCCGCTCTATGAAGCGATCGTGATGAAGGCGCGCGAGCTGCACCTCGCCGGCGCCACCGTGCTGCGCGGTCCGATGGGGTTCGGCAAGTCGAGCCGGCTGCACACCTCGAAAATCCTGCGGCTCTCGGAAGACCTGCCGCTGCTGATCGAGATTGTCGACAGCGAGGACAACATCAACGCATTCCTGCCCATCCTGGATGGCATGATGTCGAGCGGGCTGATCACCTTGGAGAAGGTGCAGGTCCTGCAATATGGTGAGAGGGCCGCGAGCTGATCGCTCCGGCAGGAACCCGAGCCCGCCGTGTCCAGGAGGCGGAATGAACGACGCCGTCACCAAGCCGAAAACCAGGACCAAGACCAAGGTCGAGCGACCGAAGCTGCACAAGGTCATCCTGATCAACGACGACTACACGCCGCGCGAGTTCGTCACGATGATCCTCAAGGCCGAGTTCCGCATGACGGAAGATCAGGCCTACAAGGTGATGATCACGGCGCACAAGCTGGGCGCCTGCGTGGTCGCCGTGTTCACCAAGGACGTCGCCGAGACCAAGGCAACGCGCGCCACCGACGCCGGCCGCGCCAAGGGCTATCCGCTGCTGTTCACGACGGAGCCGGAGGAATAGGCCATCCGCGCCTTCCGACTTTGCATTCCCGCCGGAGATCGCCGACAATGCCGCAAAACCGGCGCAGGTCGGACAAAAAGCAAGGCGGGAAACGACGGAAGTGGGCATATCAATAAGAAGCTTCGCGACAAGAGGCCAACTGGTCCTGACGCTGGCGGCGATCGCCTTCTTCACCACCGGCGCGGCGCAAGCGGCCGAACGGGTCCGCATCGGGCTGTTGAAGCTCTCCTCGGCAGCCCCGTTGTTCCTCGCCAAGGAGCGTGGCTATTTCGAGCAGGAAGGGATCGAGGCCGATCTGAAATTCTTCGATGCCGCCGTGCCGATCGCGGTAGCCAGCGTCTCCGGCGACATCGACATCGGTTTCACCGGCTTCACGGCCGCCTTCTACAACCTCGCGGGCAAGGGCGGACTGAAGGTGGTTGCCGGCACGGCGCGCGAGGCACCCGGCTTCCAGAACACGGCCTATGTCGTCTCCAAGCGCGCATATGATTCGGGCCTGAAGACGCTGAAGGACTTGCCCGGCCATTCCGTCGGCATCACGCAAGTCGGCTCGACTTTCCATTATTCGCTCGGCCTGATCGCCGACAAGCTGAAATTCGACGTGACCTCCGTCCGGGTCGTTCCGCTGCAATCGCTGCCGAATGTCGCCGCGGCCATCAAGGGCGGCCAGCTTGACGCGGCACTCACCGCCACGACCACGATCAGCCCGGTGGTCGCCTCTGGCGATGCGATCGTGCTCGGCTTCGTCGGCGACGAGACGCCCTGGATGCTCGGCTGCGTCGTGGMTTCGACCGCGACGATCGAGAAGAACCGCAAGCTGGTCGAGAAGGTGCTGGCCGTCTATCGCCGCGGCGCCGACGACTATGCGCGCGTGCTGTTGAAGCGCGATGCGGACGGCAAATTCGCCCGCAGCGAGGAAGGTGACGCGATGCTTGCGATCATCTCCAAATACACCGAGCAGAAGGTCGAGCAGCTCCGCATCGGGCTGTCGGTCGTCGATCCCGCGCTCGACAGCGCCGACATCTCCCGCCAGATCGCCTGGTTCAAGCGTCAGAAGATGGTCGAACCCGATATCGATGCCGAGAAGATCATCGACAAATCCTTGGTCCCGGACCGGCCGACGGCGCCGAAATGACTGACGACAACGACAACAAGAACACGGAGCTACCCATGAGCGCGAGCGAAGTCACCGCGGGCACCAAAATCGTCCGGCGTGACGCGAACCAAAAACCGTCGCGCGTCGTCGCCGACATCTGCGTGGTCGGCTCGGGTGCGGCCGGCATGTCGGCGGCGATCGAGGGCGCGCGTGCCGGACGCAAGGTGGTGCTGGTCGACAGCCTGCCCGCGCTCGGCGGCCAGGCGGTCAACTCCATCATCRGCACCTTCTGCGGCCTGTTCTCGAACGGCAGCGACGGCTACCAGTTCACCCACGGTATCGCCGACGATCTCCTGGGCGACCTCGGTGCGCAGGAGAACGCGCTGTTCTACCGCCGCGGGCCGCACACCACCGTCGTCTATTACGACGAGGTCGCGCTCGGCCGCTGGGTCGAGAAGGCGATGCTTGCGGCCGGCGTCACCGTGATCGTCGGCGCCGTCATGCACAATGTCCGTGTCGCCGGCCGGCGCGTGACCGGGATCGATCTCTCCACCCGCTACGGTGACGTCGAGGTCGAGGCGAACGGCTTCGTCGACGCCTCCGGCGACGCCGCGCTGGTGTGGCAGGCGGGCTTTGCCTGCCGCGAGCCGGACGACGGCCCGATCTACGGCACGCAAATGCTGATCGTGGAGAATATCGACGAGAGCAAGGTGCCGAGCCGGGAGGAATTGCCGGCGCGCATGCGAGAGAAGGCCGGCGACTACGGTCTGTTGCGGCGCGAGGGCCTGTCCTTCGTCATTCCCGGGCGCGGCGTTGCCGCCATGAACATGACCCATGTCGAGACGCCACTGGAGCCGCTGGAGGCGAGCCGCAAGGGCATCGAGGGCAAGGACCAGGCCGACCGCGCCTTCGCCTTCCTCAGGAACGAATTCCCCGCCTGCTTCGGCAAGGCGCGCATCCGCGCCTATGGCTTTCCCGGAATCCGCCAGACGCGCTGGATCGTCGGCCGCCAGCAATTGTCGGTCGACGACGTCCGCGCCGGCACCAAATTCGAAGACGCGATCGGCCGCACGGCGTGGCCGATCGAACTGCACGACCACGGCTCCGGCCATCACTGGCACGTCTTCGACAAGGACCACGTCCACTATGTGCCGTTCGGCAGCCTGGCGCCGCAGGAAGCCGACAACATCGTCGCCGCCGGCCGCTGCATCGATGCCGACAAGGCCGCACTCTCCAGCGTTCGGGTGATGGGCCCCTGCATGGCAATGGGCGCCGCCGCTGCGCACGCGCTCGACCTCGCCGGCAGCGGCAGCGTGCATCAGATCGACATCGATGCGCTGAAGTGGCGCGTGCGCGACAATCTGGAGCGGACGGACTGAGATGCGCAGCAGCCAGGAGCGGTGGCCGTAGCTCTCTGCTCAGCCAACCGCCGTGATCGTCGATCTGGACGCCCTTAGGCCATCACCACCGGCGTCTCCTCGCCGAGCCCGTACACGCGCTGCGCCTTCGAAAACCCCGCGATCGGAAATTCGCCGAGCTCGCGCCAGTCGTGGCGGCAGGCGTTGGCGAAGACCTCCGAGACCACGACGGTGCGGCCAAGCCGGCCGGCGATCTTCTCCAGCCGCGCAGCGAGATTGACGGCGGGGCCGATGCAGGTGAAGTCCAGCCGGTTGCCGCCGCCGATATTGCCGTAGAGGATGTTGCCGACATGCAGCGCAACGCCGAAGCGGAAGCGCTCGACGACGTCGCCGACCGGGTGCGCGAGCGCTTCCACGCTGGCGCGGGACTCGCGCGCGGCTTCCAGCACGCGCGCGCAGACATGCGTGGCATCGCCGACATATTCGTCGATCGGAAACACCGCGAGCACGCCATCACCCATGAATTTCAGCACCTCGCCGCCATGGCCGCGGATCGCGGTCACCTGGCAGTCGAAGTAGTTGTTGAGGATCTCGACTACGGTCTCGGCCGGCAGCCGATCCGACAATGCGGTGAAGCCGCGCAAGTCAGAGAGCCAGATTGCCGCCTGCATGGTGTCGTTGTGGCCGCGGCGGATCTGGCCGCCGAGGATCCGCGCGCCGGCGCGGTTGCCGACATAGGTGTCGAGCAGCATCTCGGCGGTACGGCGCAGGCTGATGATCTCGCTGACGCGCGCGAGCGGCGTCACGATGGAGCGGATCGCCGCGATGTCGTCGTCGCTGAAGCCGCCGGGATGGCGCGTGACCCAGCTCGTCGCGTGGATCGAGCCGTCGAGATAGTGCATCGGCATCGCGAGGTAGTCGGTCACGCCTTCGGCGCGCATGTCGTCGAGGAACGGAAACCGCCTGCTGTCCGGATCGTCCATCCGTCCCCGGACCTCCAGCCCCTCCTCGAACACGATCCGGAGCGGGCTCCGGGCGAATTCGGGCGTGTCCAGGATATCGAAATCGACGGTGCCGATCTCGACCTTCTGGCCCTGCCGCCAGATGAAGTTGCGGCCAAAGATTTCCGGATGCAGCGTGCGGATGAAGATGCCGAACCGCGACAGCGGCAGGCCGGCCGCGACCAGATGCTCGCAGACCTCGGCGATCATCTCGGAAGGGGTCCCGGACGACCTCGCACCGTCGATCAGCCAGTTGGTGATGCGCTGGATCTCGGAGTTTTGCATGGCCGCATTTGCGGACGAAGTTTTGGGAACGTCAAGCTGCGCGGTGGGCTAGTACCGCGACATTGTAGCGGGCGCATGATCTGTTCGGAAAATCGCTTCACACTTTTCCCGATCATGCACTAACGCCTCACCCCCTGCTCTAGCGTCCCACCTGCCCGCGATCCCGAATGAAATGATCGGCCAGCACGCAGGCCATCATGGCCTCGCCGACGGGGACGGCGCGGATGCCGACGCAGGGGTCGTGGCGGCCCTTGGTGAAGATCTCGGTATCAGCGCCCTTGCGATCCACGGTGAGACGCGGCTGGAGGATCGACGAGGTCGGCTTCACCGCGAAGCGCACCACGATCGGCTGCCCCGTGGAGATGCCGCCCAGCACGCCGCCGGCGTGGTTGGACAGGAAACGCGTGCCGTCATTGCCGGTGCGCATCTCGTCGGCGTTCTCTTCGCCCGTCAGCTCGGCCGCGCCGAAGCCGGCACCGATCTCGACGCCCTTCACGGCGTTGATGGTCATCATCGCACCCGCCAGATCGGAATCGAGCTTGGCGTAGATCGGCGCGCCGAGACCCGCGGGCACGCCTTCGGCGACGATCTCGAGCACCGCGCCGATCGAGGAGCCGCTCTTGCGGATGCCGTCGAGATAGGTCTCGAAGAACGCCGCCTTGTCCTTGTCGGGACAGAAGAACGGGTTCCTGGCGATCTCGTCCCACTCCCACTTCTC
>NZ_JBFUES010000411.1:0-6235 GCF_056403875.1 Bradyrhizobium sp. P2_E8 | reverse complement strand
GCCCAGATCGCGGCGAGATGGCTCTTGCCGCTGCCTTCGGGGCCGGCCAGCCACATGATCCGGTTCGGCCATTCCGGCCAGCCGTCGATCAGGGCAAGGCCGGCAGCGTTGGCGGGGCCTTCGAGGAAATTGTCCCGGCTGAGGCTCTCCGCGTGCGGAAGCGAGAACGCCAATTGTCGGGGGTGAACGCGGCCTGCCACGCTTGCTTTGCTCCATGCCGGACGGCCGGCCTCGGTTGAAAGATTCGACCTATCGGGCGTGAGTTGGCCCTTTGCGGGCCGGTTCACGCTCATTTGGCCTCGATCGTGCTCATGTGCCGCACCCACTCGACGAGATAGAGCGACACGGAGGAGAGCGTGAAGATCGTGACGAGACCCATCAGGATAATATCATAGGGCGCCGGCTTGAAACCGAAGGCAAGCGCCGCCAGCACCAGCGCTGCGAATGCCACCTGGGCGACCGTGTTGAGCTTCGACACTTTCGACGGCTTCATCTCGACGGGCCGGTCGAACAGCCAGGACACGATCACGGCGGCGACGATCATGATGTCGCGGGATACCACCAGGATCACGATCCAGCGCGGAATCGCGCCCCAGATGCCGAGCGACATATAGATCGAGACGAGCAGCGCCTTGTCAGCGAGCGGATCGAGCAAGGCGCCGAGCTCGCTTGTCATGTTGAAGCGCTTGGCGAGGAAGCCGTCCACGGCATCGCTGATCCCGGCGATCAGGAAGACGGCGAAAGCCACCTCCATTTGGCTCGACACGATGGCCCAGACAATGATCGGGACCAGCATGATGCGGCCCAGGGTAATGATGTTCGGAATACTCACGCGGCGCTTCCCGGCACCCGGCCTGACCTCGAATCCGGCCTCTTTGAAGGCTGAACCCGTTGATATCTACATAGTATGGCGCCGAGCGCCATGCGAGCCATTGCGCGTCCCCGGAATTCGACGTAACCAGCCGCAAACCCACTGGAAATCGGGCATGACCGACCGCAAAAACGGCCTCACTTACGCCGATTCAGGCGTCGACATCGACGCGGGCAACCGCCTGGTCGATCTGATCAAGCCGATGGTGCGCGCCACCGCGCGGCCCGGCGCCGACGCCGAGATCGGCGGCTTTGGCGGCCTGTTCGACCTCAAGGCGGCCGGTTTCAAGGATCCCGTCCTGGTCGCCGCCACCGACGGCGTCGGAACCAAGGTCAAGATCGCGATCGAGACCGGCCTGCATGGCGGGATCGGCATCGACCTCGTCGCCATGAGCGTCAACGACCTCGTGGTGCAGGGCGCCGAGCCGCTGTTTTTTCTCGACTATTTCGCCTGCGGCAAGCTCGACCCGGAGGCGACGGCCGCGATCGTCGCCGGCGTCGCCGAAGGCTGCCGGGAATCGGGCTGCGCCCTGATCGGCGGCGAAACCGCCGAGATGCCCGGCCTCTACAAGGACGGCGACTATGACCTCGGCGGCTTTGCCGTCGGCGCCGCAGAGCGCGGGACGCTGTTGCCGCGCAAGGACATCGCCGCGGGCGACGCCGTGATCGGTCTCGCCTCGTCGGGCGTGCACTCCAACGGCTTCTCGCTGGTGCGCAAGATCGTCGAGCAGTCCGGCCTCGGCTTCGGGGCGCAGGCGCCGTTCGCGCCCGTCATGACGCTCGGCGGTGCGCTGCTGACGCCGACGCGCCTCTACGTCAAATCCTGCCTGCGCGCGATCCGCGAGACCGGCGCGGTGAAGGGGCTCGCCCATATCACCGGCGGCGGTTTCACCGACAATATTCCGCGCGTGCTGCCGAAGAATCTTGGCGTCGGCATCGATCTGGAACGCCTGCCGGTGCTGCCGGTGTTCAAATGGCTGGCCGCGCAGGCCGGCATCGCCGAGCTCGAAATGCTGCGCACCTTCAACTGCGGCATCGGCATGATCGCGATCGTCGAGCCGGAGAAGGTCGACAAGGTGATCGAGGTCTTCGCCGACGCCGGCGAGACCGTGGCGCAGCTCGGCACCGTGATCCCGGCCGAGGGCGAGCACCGTGTCGTCTATAACGGCCACCTCGACCTGGCGCTGTGATGAAGCGCCGCGTCGCCATCCTGATCTCCGGCCGCGGCTCAAACATGTCGGCCCTGATCAGGGCTGCCGCCGCGCCGGATTTTCCGGCGGAGATTTCGCTCGTGATCTCGAACAAGGCCGACGCGCTCGGGCTCGAACGGGCCAGGGCGGGCGGCGTAAAGACCCTGGTGATCGAGAGCAAGCCGTTCGGCAAGGACCGCGCCGGCTTCGAGGCGGTGCTGCAGGCCGCGCTCGATCAGCACGGCATCGAGCTGATCTGTCTCGGCGGCTTCATGCGCCTGTTTACGGCCGAATTCACCAAGTCCTGGTACGGGCGGATGCTCAACATCCATCCCTCGCTGCTGCCGTCGTTTCCCGGCCTCGACCCGCACGGCCAGGCGCTGCGCGCCGGTGTGAAACTGTCTGGCGCGACGGTGCACTTCGTCATCCCCGAGACTGATGCCGGCCCGATCGTGATGCAGGGCGCGGTTCCCGTCAGCGACCACGATACGGCGGACACGCTGTCGGAGCGCATCCTCGAAGTCGAGCACCGCATCTATCCGGAAGCGCTACGGCTGCTGGCGACCGGCAAGGTCCTGATCGAGGGCGATGTCTGCAAGACAGCGGGAAGTGGGCCGTCGGAGAATTTTCTGATTGCGCCCGTGGTGCGCTGAGGCGCCGCGCGTTTCGTCGTCACAAACAAAATCCCCCGGCAGAGCCGGGGGCAACGTCGTGATGTCTCGCGTGTGAGACGAGAGATCAGGAGACCTTGAGGTTTTCCGCGGATGATTTTCCGCGGTTCTCCACGAGGTCGTATTCAACCACCTGGTTTTCGTTGAGGGTGGAGAGTCCGGCACGCTCGACGGCGGAGATGTGGACGAACACGTCCTTGTCGCTGCCGTTCGGCTTGATGAACCCATAGCCCTTGGTCGGGTTGAACCATTTGACGGTGCCCTTTTGCGGCATCGCTAGTCTCCTCCGCTAGATAAAAAAAAAGACGCGGCCGCTTTTCGCGTGCCACGCCACAAACGGGCTTCCGGAAGTCTGTTCGAGTCTTGAGTCTCAATGTCGCGAAACGCACAGTCGAGCGGCCAATTCCGATTGTGTCCGATATTGCAACACGAAAATCGCGCATTAGCAAGCCGCGCGCGAATTTCAAGACCCCAACCGGAAGTGCCCGTCTGCAATTTCCGACCTGTGGCCGCGGAACCACAATCGGGAGCAATCACCCTCGTCTGGAGGCCCCAGCCGGTTGACCCTCTGTAACAGTTCGGCGCAAATCGTGGCATGCGAGCGCCGCTCGTGTTGCATTTTTGCGCGCCGCCATTTTGCTTCGGGATTTGTGGTCATGAGCTGCCCATCGCAGCCCTCCGGGACACGGCAGACGACCGGGTTGGACCGCGTCCGCCGGGTTGCGATTGCGATGGCTGTTGCGTTCGTCGCGATGATGTCGGCGGCCACGCCAGGCTTTGCACAGAGCCCGACGCCGACGCCGACACCCACGCCGATACCATCACCGACTCCCATTCCGGTACCGAGTGCGACCACGCTCGATCTCGGATCGAACTTCCTGGAGCGGCTCGGCAACCGGGCGTCGGGCGGCATCGACCGATCGCTGCGTACCAATCCCGGCGGTGGCGGCGCGTCCGAGAGCACGGAGGATCCGCGCTACCGCACCTGGTTCGAGGGTTATGGCATCTCGGTCCGAACCGATGCGCAGGGCGATTTCGTCGGCGACAAGCGCAAGACCGTTGGCGGCGTCGCCGGCTTCGGTGCGCGGCTTGCGCCGGGCGTCAACATCGGCTTCTCCGTCGACCAGAGCCACACCGATATCGACGTGCCGCTCGCGCTCCAGTCGGCAACGCTCGATTTGACCCAGGTCGGTTTCAACGGCTCCATCGACAAGGGTCCGTGGACCTGGGCTTTCGCGGTGGTGCACGGTTTCGGCAAGGTCCGTTCCAGCCGGGACACCGGCTTTGGCCTTGCCACCGCCGGCTATCATGCCGCGRTCGACGGCGCACTGACGGAGATCAGCTACTACTGGACCAAGGATCAGATGCGCGTCGTGCCCAAGGGCGCGCTCGAATATGTCCGCGCCACCAGTGCGGCGTACCAGGAGGCCGGTGGCCTCGATCCACTCAACGTCGGCTCGACGGCGCTCTCGCGCGCGCGTGTCATGATCGGGGCCGAGGTCGGGCGCTACTTCATCTTCGGCCAGAAGATTCTGGATCTCTCGGCCTACGGCAAGTTCGTCGACAATTTCTACCAGAACCTTGGCTCGGTCCAGGTCAGCCTGGGGACCGCGAGCATCGTCGTGCCCGGCATCGGCGAGAGCCGCTACGGCATGGATGCCGGCGCCTCCGCCTCGCTCAGCCTGACCAACACCGCGCGGCTCTACATCAATTACGACGGCAAGTTCCGCAACGAGCTCACCTCGCACCAGGGCACGGTCGGCTTCGAATATCGGTGGTGAGGCGCAGCTCGCCTGCGCCTATGTCGGCGTCGCTGCGATGTAACCGGTGAGCCCAAAGCCTTCGCGCGCGGCCGTCATCATCGGCACCAGCGCGTTCGGATGGATGAACTCATCGCGGAAGCAGGGATAAGTCCTGGGATCGAAGATCTTCTTCAGCCAGTCGATCACGATCTTGTGGCGCTCGGAGTCGCGAAACTCCTTGTGATAGGTGAGCCAGAGGTCGGCGTGGTGGCTCACGCCGAGATCGACGGCAATGAACGGTGCGCCGAGCGCGATCGACACCGTCGGCAGGAAGCCGATGCCGGCGCCGCGCTCGACCGCATAGAGTACGCCGACCGAGGAGTTGGTCTTGATGCCGACGATGCCCTCGAGCGATTTGAGCCCGAGCACGCGGGCGTAGGCCCCGTCGTCGACCTGCGGAGCACTCTGCTTGATGATGCGGTGGTTCTTCAATTCAGCGAGCGTCGTCGGCAGGCCGTAGAGGCTTTCGTACTCCTTGGAGACGAAGGGGTAGATGTGCAGACGGCCGAGCTTTGCGACGATCAGATCGGGGTTGGTCGGCGGCTCGAGCTGGATCGCGATATCGGACTCGAGCCGCGCGACGTCGGCCTGCTCCATCGCGCAGCGCAGATCGACGGTGATCTTGCGATAGGTTTTCTGGAAATCGATCAGCCGCGGCAGGATCCAGAAATTACCGGGGCCTTCCGTCACTGCGACGCGCACGGTGCCCGACGTATCGTTCGACGAGCGCGATGCGCGCCGGAAGACGTTGAAGGCGTGACGCTCCATATGCGCGACGTCGGCAATCATCGCGGTGCCTTCGTCGCTGAGCGTGAGCCCGCTCTGGTCGCGCAGGAACAGCTTGCAGCCGATGCTCTCTTCGAGCCGGTCGATCCGGCGCATCAGCGTCGTTGAGGTGAGGCCGAGTTCTTCGGCGGCGTTGCGAAAACTTTTATATTTCGCGCACGCTAGAAATAGTTTCAAATCGTCCCAGGATGCGTCCAGGGCTTCTTCACGGTGCTGCATCATCGCAGCACCCCGGTGCAATAACTGCTGCATACTCCTGATCCCCTACCGCTAAGCTCGACATAGCGGGGCACGAAAGCCGCGAACGATAGAAGGGCGATCAGGGTATGGAAAGGGGCTCCTTTGCCGCAAGGCATGATTTCGACGCGCTGCCGCTCAGTTCGGACGTCGATGTCCGTTGTGCGCAATTTTCTGAAATTGCCGCGCTTTCCGAGATGGCGCGCCGGCTGGTGCCCGGCGTGCAGATCGGGACGGCAGAGCTTGCAAAATACTTCACTTTCGATCCTCAAAGCATCCTGGCTTTCAGCCGGAACGGCAAGCTGGTCGGTGGCATGGCCTTCCTGTTTCTGAGCGACCGCGGGCACGATGCGTTGTTGCTCGATGAGATATGTCTCACCGCGCCGGAGACGCACTATCTCGCCTCCGCGGAGGAGGAGGTTGCTGCCATCTACATCTGGGCGATCGCGGCGACGGGCCGCGGCATCGCTGGTCTCGGCAAGGCCGCGGCCCACCTGCGACAGCTAAGATTTCGCGGCGCGGATTGCTATGCGCAGCCGTCAACCGTGGCCGGACGCGATATCATGAGGGCGACCGGCTTCGAGCCGGTCCCGAGCTTCCAACCCGACCTGTGGTGCTACGAGCGTCCATGGCACCGGCACCCGATGCGCATGCCGGGCGCGATCATCCAAGCAAGGAG
>NZ_JBFUES010000410.1:0-6237 GCF_056403875.1 Bradyrhizobium sp. P2_E8 | reverse complement strand
GCTCTGCGCAGCAACGCTCACGCGTTGCGGCGCGTCCGGGACACGAGAGTGGGCGCTTACTTCTTCTTCCTGCTGTCGAGCGCCGCCTTGCAGGTCGCGCTGAGCTGGTCACGCTTGCCGTTGAGGCAGGCGACGATGCCGCCGCCCGGCGCGAGGCCGGCGCAGAATTTGTCGTAATCCGCCTTGCACGCGCCGCGCGGATCGGCCGATTGTGCCGAAGCCGCACCGGAGAACGCGGCAACGACGACGATGGCAGCAAAGCTCAACTTGGACATTGTATCTCCGGTGTCGGAAGGCAGGAGCCAGCAGCTCTACATGAAGATCGCGACGTTCAACATCAACAACATCAACCGCCGCCTGCCCAATCTGCTGGCATGGATGCGCGCGGCGAAGCCCGATGTCGTCGCGCTCCAGGAATTGAAGGCAAGTGATGGCGAATTTCCGGCGGGCGCTATCGGAAAGGCCGGCTATGGCGCAGTATGGCGTGGACAAAAAACCTGGAACGGCGTTGCCATCCTCGCCCGCAATGCCGAGCCCGTTCTTACCCGCGACCGCCTGCCCGGCGACCGTGACGACCACGAGGCGCGCTACATCGAGGCCGCCGTGCGCGGCATCATCGTCACCAGCATCTACCTGCCCAACGGCAATCCCCAGCCGGGGCCGAAATTCGACTACAAGCTCGACTGGTTCGCGCGCCTGAAGCGCCACGCCAAGACCTTCATCAAGCAGGACCTGCCCGTGGTGCTCGCCGGCGACTACAACGTGGCGCCGACGGCGATCGACATTTATCCGACGAGATCCTGGGATAAGGACGCGCTGATCCAGCCGAAGAGCCGCGCGGCCTTTGCCTCGCTGGTCACGCAAGGCTGGTGCGACGCGGTCCGCGAGCTTCATCCGGACAAGCGCATCTACACATTCTGGGACTACAAGCGGAACCGCTGGCCGCGCGATGCGGGCCTGCGGCTCGATCATCTGCTGCTCAGCCCCGCCCTCGTTTCACGCCTGGCCAAGGCCGGTGTCGACAACAAGGTTCGGGGCGAGGACGGAGCGAGCGATCACGCGCCGGCCTGGATCGTCCTGCGCTAGATCAGCGGCCGTAATACTCCTGCACAGTGTCCCACGCCGCCTTTTGCAGCAGCTGCGCCGTCTCGGGATCGAGCCCCATGATGTAGGAATTGCCGACCGGCGAGCGACCTGTCAGCGCGGCGAGCGTCGTGCAGGCCGCCAGATACGTGCCGGCCGGACTCGGATGCCGCTTGTCCGGCGCATAGAGGTTGAGCTCCGGCTGAAGCTTGCGGACGCGCGCGAAGGCAAGGCCCGCGGGAATGACCAGCGCATCATTGGCATTGCCGGCGACCGTGTAGGCCTCGGCCAGTCCCTCGGTCATGTCAGGCTTGTCGGCGTAGGCCCASGACATGAACAGGACGGGCCGCATGTCGTGGGCGCGGACGATCTCGCTGTCCTTCTTGGCGAAGACGGCGAAGGCGTCTTTCAACTGCGGATGGATCGGGCACTGGCTGCAATCCATCATCACGACCGCGTCGAACTGCTTGCCGGGCTTGTTGAAGATCACGACGTTCTGCTCGTCGAACGAGTAGGCGCCGATGCCGCCGGGCCGCAGCAGATTGTCCATGTCGTGCCAGTCGAGGCCGGAGCCGCCGATCGTGGCCATGGTGTTGCGATACGCCGCCTTGTTGGCTGCATCCGCAGCCCGCTCCATGAAGGAGAGATGCCCGGGCATGCCGTTGTTGTAGTAGAAGAAGCTGTTCCCGACGAACAACGCCGCCTTGGGGAAGTCAGGTCCGAGCGTCGTGACCTTCGGCTTGGTCTGCGCCTGCGCCGCGCTGAAGCTGGCTACAACGCCCAGACACAATGCGAGCATCGCTCGCGTCAAAAGACGCATCATGGGTTTCCTCCCCTTTTCTGCTCACCGAGGCCGGAAACAGATCAGCTTTCTCCGGCAGCCTCAAGAGGACGGGAGGCAGCATTCTCACCACAAATTCTTGCCGTCGATCACGTTGACCGGCACGGCGTCCAGATCGAACTCATCGAACAGGCGCGCGTTGACGCCGACCCTGGGATTGTCGAAGTCGGGCTTGCCGGTCGACCAGTCCGGCGACTCCGAATAGGTGCCGCAGCCGCAGTTTGCGCAGAAATGGTGTTTGACGGTGCGGCTGCCCCAGAGATAAGTCGCGACGTTTTCCGGCGGCGACAGCAGGCGGAACTGCGCCGGCTTGTAATAGGCCCACAACGCGCCGCGCTTGGCGCAGAGCGAACAGGTGCAGCGCGTCACGTTCGAGGGCGCCTCCGTCACCTCGAACACCGTTTCACCGCAATGACAGCTTGCCTCGATCGGCATGACCCGCTCTCCGTTTTGTCAGGAGATGGTCATAGCCGGCCCCTGCTGCCAACATGCTGTCAGCAGCAGAATTCGTCATGGAGTCTCGCTGGCGGACAGCCGCCTGGCATTGGCGGCCACATGCTCGCGATAGCGCTGGACGATGGCCGCTGGCGTTGCCCCCGCAAGCAGCCCTGCGGCAGCCTCGAAGGCTGCGGCGATCTTCTCGCTCACCATCAGCACGGCCTCCTGCCCGGCGGCCTCATCGCCGTGGCTGAGCTTCTCGCAGCGCAGCCGCACCACTTCACTCGCTTCGACCGCGAGCATCGCACCGGCGTACCAGGGAAAGCCGTTGTCGGATCCGCCGAGCACCGCATGGCGGTCGAGCGCGGAGAAGGAATGGTGACCGGGCATCGCGGGACCTCAAATTCTTTGAGCGAAGGCTCCGATCAATACGCTTCAAATTCTAAGGATCAGGCCGCCGAGCAGGTCGGATTGGCGGTTCCGGCAACACCGCCGATTAACCACGAGACAAGCGCCCCCGATCGTTCGCCCTGCACGCCTCCACCAGCTAAACTGCGCCGATTCCCGGAGCCCGCCCTTGGCCTTTCTCTTCGTCCTCACCGTCGGCCTCGTCGCCGGCACCATCTCAGGCATCGTCGGCACCGGCTCGTCGATCATGTTGATGCCGGTACTGGTCTATGCGTACGGGCCGAAGGAAGCCGTGCCGATCATGGCTGTGGCCTCCGTGATGGCGAATTTCTCGCGAATTCTGGCCTGGTGGCGCGAGGTCGACTGGCGGGCCTGCGCGGCCTATTCGGTGACGGGCATCCCGGCCGCAGCGCTCGGCGCGCGCACGCTGCTGGCGCTGCCCTCGCACACCGTCGATCTCGCCATCGGCATCTTCCTGATCGCGATGGTGCCGGTCCGGCACTGGCTGGCGCGGCACGACCTCAAGGCCAATCTCTGGCATATGGCGATCGGCGGTGCCGTCATCGGCTATCTCACCGGCATCGTGGTCTCGACCGGCCCGCTCAGCGTGCCGCTGTTCCTGTTCTACGGCTTGAGCAAGGGCGCGTTCCTGGCGACGGAAGCCGCCGCCTCGCTCGGCCTCTACTTCGCGAAATCCGTGACCTTCGAACGCCTCGGTGCGCTGACGGGCGACGTCTTCATCAAGGGCCTGATCGCAGGCTCTTCGCTGATGTCAGGTGCCTTCATCGCAAAGCGCTTCGTGCTGCATTTGAAGCCGGATGTGTTCCGGCTGGTGATGGATGCCATCATGGTGGCGGCGGGTCTCTCCATGCTATGGAATGCCACACAATCCCCCTGACAACCGATTCACCTCCCATGGCCAAGAACACGCTTTCCTTCGTCTGCCAGAATTGCGGCGCGGCCTATAACCGCTGGCAGGGCAAATGCGAGTCCTGCGGCGAGTGGAATACGCTCGCCGAGGAAGACACGAGCGGCAGCGTGCCGGTCTCGATCCGCTCCAAGCGCAAGGGCCGGACGTTCGCGCTGGAGAGCCTCGCCGGAAAGAGCCCGGATGCGCCGCGCCTGTCCTCTGGGATGACCGAGCTCGATCGCGTCACCGGCGGCGGATTCGTCCGCGGCTCGGTGCTGCTGGTCGGCGGCGATCCCGGCATCGGCAAGTCGACGCTGCTGACGCAGGCCACCAGCATGATGGCGCGCGCCGGCCACCGCATCGTCTACATCTCCGGCGAAGAGGCGGTGGCCCAGGTGCGCCTGCGCGCCGAGCGGCTCGGCCTGTCGGACGCCCCGGTGCAGCTTGCGGCCGAGACCTCGGTCGAGGACATCGTCTCCACGCTGTCGGAGGGTGCGGTTCCCCGCCTGATCGTGATCGACTCGATCCAGACCATGTGGACCGACACCGTGGAATCCGCGCCCGGCACGGTCACCCAGGTGCGCGCCTCCGCGCAGGCGCTGATCCGCTTCGCCAAGAAGACCGGCGCCGCCATCATCCTGGTCGGCCACGTCACCAAGGACGGCSAGATCGCCGGCCCCCGCGTGGTCGAGCACATGGTCGACGCGGTGCTGTCGTTCGAGGGCGAAGGCTCGCAGCAATTCCGCATCCTGCGCGCCGTCAAGAACCGCTTCGGCCCGACCGACGAGATCGGCGTGTTCGAAATGACCGGCCTTGGTCTGCGCGAGGTCACCAACCCCTCCGAACTGTTCCTGTCGGAGCGCGATCTCGGCACGCCGGGCACCGCGGTGTTCGCGGGCATCGAGGGCACGAGGCCGGTCCTGGTCGAATTGCAGGCACTGGTCGCTCCGACCTCGCTCGGCACCCCGCGCCGGGCCGTGGTCGGCTGGGACCCGAGCCGGCTCTCGATGGTGCTGGCGGTGCTGGAGGCCCATTGCGGGGTCAAGCTGTCCGGCCACGACGTCTATCTCAACGTCGCAGGCGGCTTGCGCATCCACGAGCCGGCGGCGGACCTCGCCGCCGCAGCGGCGCTGGTGTCCTCGCTGGTTAATGCCCAGTTACCCACGGACGCAGTCTATTTCGGCGAGATTTCGCTCTCGGGCGTGGTCCGACCGGTGGCACAGACCCCGGCCCGGCTGAAGGAAGCCGCCAAACTCGGCTTCCAGCGCGCCGTGCTTCCCGAATCGGCCCGGGGCGAAGCCGGTGGCGACGCCGGACTGTCGCTCAATGCGGTGAACAGCCTGACGACTTTGGTGGCCGAGATCGCCGCCCGCGGCTCTCGTCGGGGCGAATCCGGCGGATCGGCGGAGAAAAATGCCACACCGGCAAGATTCCGCCGTGGAGAGGGGTAGCCGGAGGTGACGTCCCCGGCCCCCGCCGCTATACAGCCGTCACAAAAGCAGCATGGGATTGCGTGGTTGCGGCCTTGCCGGGAACGCCGTCTGCCCCTCTTTTAGGGCGGCGGCCAAACACCGATTCGCTGAGCACCTTTGAGAGTACGAGCGGACCAGACCAGCCGATGCCAGTAACACTCCTCGACCTGATCCTGCTCGGTGTGATGCTGATCTCGGGCCTGCTTGCCATGGTCCGCGGGTTCATGCGCGAAATCCTGTCGATCGCAGCCTGGGGCGCGGCGGCGATCGTGACGCTGTACTCCTTCTCCAAGCTGCTGCCGACCGCAAAGACCTATTTCAACAACGACACGGTCGCGAGCGTGGTCGTGGTCGCCGGCGTGTTCGTCGGTACCCTGGTCGTGGTCTCCGTGATCACCGTCCGGATCTCCGACATGATCCTCGATTCGCGGATCGGCGCGCTGGACCGCACCCTCGGCTTCCTGTTTGGCCTCGCTCGCGGGCTTTTGATCGTCGTGGTCGCCTTCCTGTTCTTCACCTGGCTGGTACCGGACAAGCAGCGCCCGGACTGGGTGACGGGGGCGAAATCCCGCGTGGTGCTCCAGGGAACCGGCGATTGGCTGATGGCGCTCTTGCCGGATGACCCCGAGAACACCATCTTGAAGAGATTCAAGAAAAACAAACCAGATGATGATCAAGCTGATTCCGAGCAGCAGCCTTCGGGCAGTGGCGACGGATACAGTAAACCTGCTCGTGACAGCCTGAAAAAGCTGATCGAGAAACCTACAGCGCGTTGATTAGGCCCTAAAGAGAGGCGCGGAGACGAGATGCGACACCCTGACCAGGACGCCCAACTTGATCTCGATCCCAAAGCCGGTCTGAGCCCGGCCGCGCTGGAGCTTCAGGACGATCTGGAAGGAGATACGCTCCGCGAGGAATGCGGCGTCTTCGGCATCTACGGCCACCCTGAGGCGGCCGCCATCACGGCCCTCGGTCTCCACGCTCTTCAGCACCGCGGCCAGGAAGCCGCCGGCATCGTCTCCTATGACGGCAGCCGCTTTCACAGCGAACGCCGCCTCGGCCTCGTCGGCGACACCTTCTCCCGC
>NZ_JBFUES010000409.1:0-6237 GCF_056403875.1 Bradyrhizobium sp. P2_E8 | reverse complement strand
GCGTGCCCCAGATCGAGCCGATACCGCCGACGAAGGAGGTGCCGCCGAGGATCACCGCGGTGATGGCGTCGAGTTCATAGGACTGGCCGAGTTGAAGACCGTTGGCCGCATAAAGCCGCGCCGCCTGCATGGCGCCGCCGAGCCCGGCCAGCAGCCCGGACACGCCGTAGACGAAGATCAGCACGGCCCAGACCTTGATGCCGGCAAGCCGCGCCGCGCTCTCGTTGCCGCCCACCGCGTAGATGTGCACACCGAGCACGGTCCGGCGCAGCACCAGCCACGAGGCGAGGATGACGAGCAAAGCGATCACCGAGAGCCACGGGATCGAAGCAACGCCGGGAACGAGCGTCAGCGAGCCGTTGCCGATGAAGGCGTAGGSAATGGAAGGATTGAACACCGTGGTGTCGGCGCCGAGCAGCCGCGCCAGACCGCGCACGGCGGTGAGCGAGCCCAGCGTGACGATGAACGGCGGCAGGCGCAAGAGCGCGATCAGCGCGCCATTGACGACACCGAAGCCGAGACCGGTGAGAACGGCGGCCGGCAGCCACAGCGCTCCGAGCTCCGGCAGTTTCGACATCGTCAGGCCGGCCATCGCGGACGCCGCCAGGATCGAGCCGACCGAGAGATCGATGCCGCCGGTCAGGATGACGAAGGTCATGCCCGCGGCAAGCACGGTGTTGACGGCGGCCTGCTGCAAGACGATGCCGAGATTCTGTCCGGTGAAGAAACGGCCGTCCGACAGGTAGTGAAAGCCGGCGCATAGCAGCAGCAGCACGGGCAGCATGCCGGCGGCGCGGATCAGCAGCCTGATGCGCTGGCGCCTGGTCTCCTGGGCGGCGGCGAGGCCATTTGCCGTGGCGGCCTTCGCCTGCGTCGATCCGTTATCAGGCATCCAGATGCTCCATCCCCGTGGCAAGTGCCATGATATCCTCCTGATTGAGCGGCGCCGTCTCGGTTCGGTTGACCTCGCCCGCGATGTGTCCCGACCGCATCACGATGACGCGGTCGCAGATGCCGATGATCTCAGGCAGATCGGACGAGATGACCAGGATCGCGGTGCCGGCCTTGGCGAGATTGTCGATGATCGAATAGATCTCCGACTTGGCGCCGACATCGACGCCGCGCGTCGGCTCGTCGAGGATCAGGATCTTTGGCGCGATGGCGAGAAGCCGCGACAAGAGCACCTTCTGCTGGTTGCCGCCGGACAGGCCCCCGGCCGGCACGCCGGCATTGGCGGCGCGGATGCTGAGCCCCGCAAAGGCCCTGTCGGCACGCTCGCGCGCCTTGTCACCATCCAGGAACCAGCCAAGCTTCGCATCGCGCCCGAGCACCGCGAGATTGATGTTGTCCAGGCATGACATGTCGAGAAACAGGCCGAGCGCCTTCCTGTCCTCCGTCAGATAGGCGATGCCGGCCTCGAGGGCCTCGCCGGGCGTGCGGATGTCGATCGGCTGGCCTTCGAGTTCGAGACGGCCCGACGTTTTTGCCGCCGCGCCGATGATGAGATGCGCAAGCTCCGTGCGGCCGGCGCCGATCAGGCCGGCAAGCCCCACCACCTCGCCCGCATGCACGGTGAGCGAGCAACCCTTGACGCGCAGGCCGTCGGACATGTCGATCGCACCGAGCACGGGGTGTCCCCGCCCCGCCTCCGGGTCATGGTCCTTCTTGTAGAAGGAGGAGACGTCGCGCCCCACCATCAGCCGCACGATGGTATCGGCGCGGATCTCCGGCTTGTCGAGCGAGCCGACCAGACGGCCATCGCGCAGGACGGTGACGCGGTCACCGAGCGCATAGACCTCGTCCATGCGGTGCGAGATGTAGATGATGGCAAGCCCCTCGGCGCGAAGCTGACGGATCAGCATGAACAGCCGCTCGCTCTCGCCGGCCGACAGCGCGGTGGTCGGTTCGTCCATGATCAGGATTTTCGACCGCGCGTGCAGCGCACGCGCGATCTCGACGAGCTGGCGCTGGCCCATCGACAGATGCGCGACCAATGTCGATGGCTGGAAGTCCGCGCCCAGCCGTTCCAGGATGGGACCAACGCCCTGGCGCATGGCGCCACGCGCCAGCAAGCCCGAGCGCGAAATCTCGCGGCCGAGATAAATATTCTCCGCGACACTGAGATTGGGAGCCAAAGACAGCTCCTGATAGATGATGGAGATGCCCGCGGCGCGGCCGCCGAGCGGGCCTTCGATCCGCACCGGCTTGCCCTCGATGCGGATCTCTCCGCCCGGATCGGGCCGGTAGGCGCCGGACAATATCTTCATCAGCGTCGATTTGCCGGCGCCATTCTCGCCCATCAGGGCATGGATTTCGCCGGGATAGACGGTGAGATCGACGGCACGCAGCGCCTTGATACCGAAGAAGCTTTTCGAGACCCCGCGCATCTCGAGGATCGGATCGTTCATCGTGCCTCCCGACGCACAATGCGTTTCCCACCCGCGTCTCGTTTCGTCAGCGCGGTTCGCGCATTAAACAAAACGCCGCGGCACAGGGCAATACCGAACAGGCGGGAAAGCGAAATCGAAACGGCGCTATTGGCGTGGCCGATACAGTTCGCGCCAGGCGGGAAGCCGATCGGCATAGGCATCGACCAGCACGCGGTCGGGTTCGAATGTCTCGATGCGTCGCGGCGGCGTGCAGACGGTGTCGATTGCCTCGCCCGTGACAGCAAGACGCCCCAATCTCGCCGCACCGAACGCCGCTCCCGTTTCACCTTCGGCAAAGCGATGGATCGGAACATTCAGAACGCTTGCCAGCACCGCCAGCCAGAACCGGGACCGTGAACCGCCTCCGATGGCATCGGCTTCCGCGATCCTGATGCCGGCATCGGCGAGCACGTCCCGGCAATCTGCGAGCGCAAAGGCGACGCCCTCGAGCACGGCCTGCACGATCGCCTCGCGGTCGGTGCCGTGGCTCAAGCCATCGAGCATGCCGCGCACGACGGGGTCGTCATGCGGGGTCCGCTCGCCCGCCAGATAGGGCAAGAAGCTCACCGGCGAGGGCAGCTGCGGGCGCGACCCAAGCGGTGCCAGCAATTCCGCCTCGGCAATGCCGAACAAGCGCGAGATCCAGGCAAGACAGGAGGCCGCGGAAAGGATCGCGCCGGCCTGAATCCACATGGCGGGGATGGCATGGCAGAACGTATGCACCCCGCGATCCGGGTTGGCGGCCATCCTGCTCGTCGGCGCCAGCAAGGCGCCCGAGGTTCCCAGCGAAATGAACGCGGTTCCCGCCCTGATCGCGCCAATGCCGACGGCACCCGCCGGATTGTCACCGGCACCGCCCGCGAAAATCGGCCGTCTGATCATGCCCCAGCGTTGCGCGAGCTCGCTGCGCAACGTTGCCGCGGGCGCGCAGCCCTCGACCAGACGTGGCATGTGATCGCGCGACAGGCCGGTCGCGGCCAGCGCTGCATCCGACCAATCCCTGCGCGCGGCGTCGAGCCACAGCGAGCCCGATGCGTCCGAGACATCCTCGACGGCTTCGCCCGTCAGGACCAGGCGCAAATAAGCCTTCGGAAGCAGGACGAGTTTCGTCGCTGCAAAAACCTCAGGCTCGTGCATCGCAATCCAGAGCAGCTTCGGCGCCGTGAATCCGGGCATCGCCTTGTTGCCCGTCGTCGCACGCAAGGCGGGCCAGCGTTGCTCCAGGATACGGCACTCAGCGACGGACCGTCCGTCGTTCCAGAGGATGCAGGGCCGCAACGGCCTTGCGCTCGCATCAAGCAGCGTGGCGCCATGCATCTGACCGGACAGTCCGATGCCTTCGACCACGGCCAACGCGCTGGCATGCGTCGCTTTCAAGGCATCCAGCGTGGCAAAGGTCGCATCGACCCACTGCGCGGGATCCTGCTCGGAATAGCCTGATAGCGGCGAGGCGGTGGTCAACGGCCGGCTTTCGCTCGCAATCACGCGCTGCGCGGAGTCGACGAGAACGGTCTTGACCGCCGAGGTGCCGAGATCGATGCCGAGATACATGGATGCATACAATTGCCGACGTCGGATGGCCGACGGCGTGGCGAGGTCGGATGGCCCAATCAATCCAAGAAGCCTGATCGCGTCAAGGCAAGCCCTGCCATTCGTCGATCCACGGGCGCCCTGCTTACCTGCGAGGTAATCGAATTCGGCATCGCCGCGGCGCATCTTCCCGAGCACAGGAGATGACCATGATCGCGCTGCTGCTCTACCGGACCGTCGCAGACCACCTTCTTCCCTGGGCCATGGCGCTCGCAACCCGCATGCTGGCGCGCAGCCTCAACATGCCCGAGCCGCTGGTGCATTCGACCGGCGACTACGTGGTCGCGCAGGTGCTCGCCTTCGAGCACGGCGTCGGCAGGARCCTCTGCCCGTTCCGCATCGCCCGCCTGCTCCGCGCCTGGTGGCGCGGAATGCGCTGACTTCCACCCCATGATTTCACCCCAAGTCCAACCCCAGCAAGGAGACCTCCGATGATTGACGCATCCACCTTCCTGCGCCGCGCCCTGCTCGCCGACGCGATCTTCAGCGGCGTGGCCGCCCTCGGCTTCACTTTCGGCGCAGGCGCCTTCGCAACGCTGTTCAACCTGCCCGAAGCGCTGCTGCGCGAAACTGGCCTGTTCCTGATCGCCTACACCGCGCTGGTCGGCTGGCTTGCCGCGCGCGCCGCGGTGCCGAAGCCGCTCGTGCTGCTGGTCGTGATCGGCAACGCGGCCTGGACCGTCGGCAGCATCGCGCTGCTGCTCTCGGGCGCGGTCTCGCCGAACATCGCCGGCGAGTTCATGGTCGTGGCCCAGGCGATCGCCACCGGCGTGTTCGCCGAGCTGCAATATATGGGATTGCGGAAGAGCGGGCGTGTTGTGGCGGCGTGAGGCCACATCCGCTGCTGTCGTCGCCCGGTTTAGCCGGGCGACCCAGTATCCGAGACGTCAGCTGAATACGGAGAAGCTGCGGCCTACTGGATGCCCCGGTCAAGCCGGGGCATGACAGCGGGGCTGGAAGAGCGAGAGCTGGCTACGCCCGCGCGCTACCGTTCGCCTTGCCGACGGCGTGACCGTTGAGCTTCTTCTTGGCGCTCTTGGCGCCCGCCTTCTTGGCCTTGGCTTCCGTGCGCGCCTTCACCTTGGTACGCTCGGCCCGCGCTTCGGCACGCAGCTTCTTGCGCTTCTTCTCGCAGGACTCGCACTTGCAGCCGATCGGCTTCAGATAGGCTTTGAAATAGTCGGTGCCGTAGTCGTAGTTGATCTCGTCGCCCGGCTCGATGTTCCGGATGGCGCGGATAAAGACCTTGCGCTCGCGCGGGCGAACGTCGGACTCGGCGTTAGGCCGGCAGGAATGGTTGATGTAGCGCGCGAGGTTCTTGCGCACCGAGCCGTCGATGGTCCAGCGGCCGTTGAGCTCGAACAGATATTTGTTCTCGATCTCGTCGTGCGCAGGAATCCGGGAGTCCAGGATCGGTCCGAAATAACGGATGATCCGGGTTCCCTTCTTGATCGGTTTGGTGGCGAAGAGGCCAAGCCCGGTCTTGGAGCGGGCGACGCGATAAGGTTTGTTCGACGATGTGGCTGGCATGATCTGGAGAACGAGGACGCGAACCAGGCCGGACGGGCCCAAGCGAAGCCGCTCTTCTAGAACGATTCCGCGCCGCTGTCAGGTCTTCGCTGCGCCTGTTTGAACCTTGCCCACAATCAAGACGTCCGATGGTACGGAGTTCCCGATGCATCAAGGCCTCATGATGACCCGCATCACCACAACGTGCCTCGCCCTGTTGCTGATGTGCGCCGTCCTCGGTGGCGCGAACGCCCAATCCGTGGGCAGCACCTACACTTCGACGGTGCCCAAGGACTGCCGCCAGGTCGGAAAGCCCAGCGCGCTCGACGGCAGCACGACGCGCATCTGTCCCGGCAAAGACGGCCTGATGGTGCTGATCGCCGAGGACGATCTTCGCGAGATCGTCTCGGTCGGGCGCAATCGCAAGGAGGCGGCCGAGGAACCGGCGGCAAAGATCTGGTTCGCGCCGTTCAATTCATCCGAGACCACCGTCGAGTGGCGCGCCGCCGGCCCAAAACCGTTTGCGATCATCCAACGCTGGCACATCGCCGACGGCAGCGATCCCGACAAGCAGGGACGGCCGAACACCAAGGCCATGCTGGTCGTGACGCGGCTGCCGCCGGGCCCGGTCTGCCATGTCGCCTATGTCGACGCGATCGCCAACCCCACCGCCAATGAACTTGCGCGCAAAGGCGCGGATGACTTTGCC
>NZ_JBFUES010000408.1:0-6240 GCF_056403875.1 Bradyrhizobium sp. P2_E8 | reverse complement strand
TCCTCCGTGGTGCTGCCGATGCACCGCTTCGCCACCCCGCTCGACGATTTCATGCGCCGGATCGGCCAGCAGTTCGAGATCGACCGGCGCCTCGAGCGCTCGTTCCGGATGTCGCGCGACGCGCTGCCGTCGAAGCCGACGGTGATCATCCTCGACGGCGTCTGAGGCGCAATTTTCTCCAAGCCGGCTGTCGCGCTTTGGTGCTGATCTTCCCGCAAAAGGAGATCGACATGACCGACTTTGCGCGATTGTTGCACGCGGATGGACCAAACCCCGAGCACGCCGCAGCACTCCAGCTTTACGGCCGCTTTGTCGGGGACTGGGATGCCGAGATCACCGCCCGCGGCCCCGATGGAACGAAACACGTCGCCCCCGGCGAAATCCATTTCGGCTGGGTGCTCGAAGGACGCGCCGTCCAGGACGTCTGGATCATTCCCCGTCGCACCGGCAGCCCGGCCTTTCCGATCGCCGGCAACTGGTACGGCACGACGCTGCGGGTCTATGACCCCTCGATATCCGCGTGGCGGATCTCCTGGTTCGATCCCGGCCGCAGCGTGTTCCGCCAGCAGGTCGGCCGCCCACGTGGCGAAGACATCATGCAGGAAGGCACGACCGAGTCCGGCGACCTGACGCGCTGGAGTTTTACGGAGATCGCCGACGACGCCTTCCATTGGCTCGGCGAGGTCAAGCCGACTGCAGCGTCTGACTGGCGGCTGGTGGTCGATGTGAGGGCGAAGCGGCGCAAGGGCTGACGACCGCGCCGTTGTGCTCGCGGTGAAGGGCGAGGTTGCGCGGCGCGCGCTGCTGGACGCAAGGACGAGATGCTAGGCTCCCGGCATAAAAACAAAACGGGAGCGAACGCCGATGGCTGCAAATGGTCTACCTGCCAACACGAGTGGGCTATTCGTGGAGCCGCGCGAGGACTGGCTCGCGCTGCATCAGGAGGAGATCATCGATCCCTCGCGGCCGATCGTCGATCCCCATCACCATCTCTGGAATCGCGGGCACCGCTACCTGATCGAGGAGATGGCGGCCGACATCGCCTCCGGCCACAACATCATCGCCACGGTCTATGTCGACTGCCGCTCGATGTATCGCGCGCACGGGCCCGAGGAGTTCCGGCCCGTCGGCGAAGTCGAGTTCGCCAACGGCGTCGCCGCAATGAGCGCAAGCGGTGCTTACGGCACGGCCGCGATCTGCGCCGGCATCGTCAGCCATGCGAACCTGCTGCTGGGCGACGCCGCCAGGCCGGTGCTGGAAGCCGAGATCGCGGCGGGCAACGGCCGTTTCCGCGGCATCCGGCATTCCTCCGCCTGGGACCAGGATCCCGTCGTCGCCGGCATGTATGCGCACCGGCCGAAGGGACTGTTGCAGGATCCGACCTTCCGCAAGGGCTTTGCCTGCCTGGCGCCGCTGAACCTCAGCTTCGATGCCTGGCTGTTCCATCCGCAGATCGACGAGCTGACCGAGCTCGCGCGCGCCTTCCCCGACACCAGGATCGTGCTCGACCATTGCGGCGGCCCGGCGGGCGTCGGCCGCTTTGCCGGGCGGCGCGAGGAGGTGTTTGCGCAATGGCGCGCCTCGATCCGCGAGATCGGCAAATGCGAGAACGTGGTGGTGAAGCTCGGCGGCCTCGCGATGTGCCTGCTGGGCTACGATTTCCATCTGCGCGAGAGGCCGCCGTCATCCCAGGAGCTTGCCGCGGCCTGGCGGCCTTATATCGAGACCTGCATCGAGGTGTTCGGCGCAAGACGCGCGATGTTCGAGAGCAATTTTCCGCCAGACAAGGGCCAGTGCAGCTACCAGGTGATCTTCAACGCCTTCAAGCGCATCGCGGCGCCTCTGAGCGAGGCCGAGAAGACGGCGCTGTTCTCGCAGACCGCGACCGATGTCTACCGGCTCGACTTGCCGTCATGACAAGATTTGCCGTCATGACGAGAAGAGGGGCCGGGATGTTGATCCCGACCCCTCTTCGTCGTGGCCGCTGGGAAGCGTCCTTGAAACGTTGTTGTCCGGGCAGGCGCTAGCCGGCACCCATCAGCGAGGCGGGACGGCGCTCGCCGGTGGAGACGAACATCCGCTTGAGCTTGTTGACGACGCGGATCAGGAAGCCGATCATGACCGGATTGGTCTTGCGGCAGAAGGCGATCTTCTTGACGTGGCCTTCGACATGCCATTTGGCATGCGCGCCGTCGCGGAAGAAGATGACGTCGCCGGGGCCGTAGCGCTTCGGCGGCATGCCGTCGCTTTCGAGCACGATCGATCCTTCCATGATCATGATCGTCTCGTCGATGTCGTAGTACCAGTTGAAGCGCCCTTCGGTGCAGGACCAGATGATGGTCGAGGCGGTCCCGTCCGCGCTGGTGGACAGGATGTGCGAGCGCGACACCGGATTGCCCTCGATGATCCAGGACGGCTCGATCGGCCGCAGCTCGAGATCCACATTGCAACTGCCGATTTCAATCATTGCGCGCGACATCTGTTTCCTCAGGGAATGAAATAGGTTTGGCCCCGTTCAGGGCCAGGATTGTTTCCAATGATGTTGGCAACGCTAGTGATCGGCTTTTAATTCTTTCTTACGCAGGCCTCGACAATCAGCCGCAAGTTGCATGTGCGACGCAGCTAACGCCGGGATTCCCCTGCAAATTCGCGCACATGAACCCATCTTTTCCAGGGTGCGACAAAATGCGCGAAATGACTGAAAGGAGCCGTGCCGATGCCCCTCACGCCCGAGGTTCTGACAGCCAACAGCCAAGTCGTGGCCCGGCTCGGGGGCCTTGATATCTCCTTCACGCCGGACGAGGAGCCCTGGTTTACCGTCGACGGCATCGAAAGCCCCCGGCAGATCGGCAGTGACGGCTCCGGCGGCACGTTCGTGCTGCTGCCGTCGCAGAATGTGCTCTACGCGTCATCGGAGGGCCGCGCAGGAATTATCGCTGCTACGTTCGAGGCCTTCATCCAGCTCGTCGTCGCCCGCCCCTACTGGCTCGACGTCCTCAAATTCTCTGCGGGCGGCGACCTCGCGGAGATGCGGCGCGCGGCGGACGCGCTGGAGGCGACCCTCGGCGACGAGGACGAGGTCAACGAGGCCCGCGAGCAAATCCGCAAGGCCCTCGACCTGCCCGAGTCGGACGATCCGGTCGATGCGCTCTACGAGGCGGTGGCTGCTTCCGATGCCATCGTGCGGGCCATCGACGGCAGCCCGTTCACGACGCTGTTCAACCGCTTAAGCATCGACAACAACCCGACGCTGCGCAACGCGGCGGCGTGAAAAGGCTTTGAGGGTACGTGCCCGGCCTTCATGGTTCGAGACGCGCCGTAAGGCGGCGCTCCTCACCATGAGGGTCTAGAACCTCGCCGCGAAACGAGACCTCATCCTGGGGAGCCCGCCGGCGGCGGGCGTCTCGAAGGATGGACCGCAAGACGCCTTACTTCGCCCACTCGCCCTTGCGGAACACCGGCACCTTGCTGCCGTCGGTGAGGATGCCGTCGATGTCGGTCTCGGCCGAGCCGATCATCCAGTCGATATGGATCAGGCTCTGGTTGCCGCCTTGCGCGGCGATCTGCTGCGGTGTGAGCTGGGCGCCGTTGACGAAGCATTTCGAGTAGCACTGGCCGAGCGCGATGTGCGAGGCCGCGTTCTCGTCGAACAGCGTGTTGTAGAACAACAGCCCGCTCTGCGATATCGGCGAGGAATGCGGCACCAGCGCCACCTCGCCGAGACGACGCGCGCCCTCGTCGGTGTCGAGCACCTTGTTCAGCACTTCGGCACCGCGCGACGCCTTCGCGTCGACGATCCTGCCGTCCTCGAAGCGCACCGCGATGTTGTCGATCAGCGTGCCCTGGTAGGACAGCGGCTTCGAGCTCACGACATGACCATAGACGCGACGGCAATGCGGCGTCGTGAAGACCTCTTCGGTCGGGATGTTGGCGTTGCAGCTGATACCGTTCTTGGACAGGGAGGCGCCGCCTTCCCATTCATGACCGTCGGCAAGCCCGATGGTGAGGTCGGTGCCCGGTCCTGAGTACTGCAACGCGCGGAAACGCTGCCCGTTGAGCCAGTTGGTGCGCTCGCGCAGCACCGCATTGTGGCTCGCCCAATTGGCCATCGCGTCCTCGCGATCGACGCGGGAGGCCGCAAAGATCGCATCCGCGAGCTTGCCGATCGCGACGTCCTCGGGATCGCCAGGGAACACCTGCTTGGCCCAGGACGGGCTCGGATAGGCGATGATGTTCCAGTTGGTGTCGAAATTGACGATCTTTTCCAGAGCCGGCTGATAGGCCATCGAGTTGGCCTTGCTGGCGCGCGCCACCTTGGACGGATCTTCGCCCGACAGCAGCATCGGATTGTCGCCGACGATGGCGAGCCGCGCGGTGTTGTCGGAGAATGCCTTGGCCATGCCTTCATAGAGCCAGCCGGCGGCGCGATCGAAACTGTTGTCGTGACCATGGCGGTAACGCGCCAGCGTCATCTCCTCGTCCGACAGGATGGGCGTCACGATACCGGCGCCGGCCTTGTAGGCATGCACGGCGATCCGCCGCACCAGCGGCAGCGCAATCGCGGGCGCCGTCAGGAGCAGATCCTGTCCCGGCCGCAAGCCCAGGCCCACCTTCACCGCCACCTCGGCCAGCCGGTCGAGTTTCGCAGGATCGATGGGAGTGGAGGTGATGCGTTGATCGGTCATGCCGGGTCCTCTGCCGAAAGTCTCTCGCTCAATCTAAGTCTAGCATCGCTAGACACAAGTATACGAGCGTATTGGGGGCGACGAAAGATACGCAGTTTCACGCATCTTGGTTTTCAACGCGTTGCCGATTTCAGCACCCGGTCGACCATGGCGGGAGCAAGGCCGAGGTAATTTTTCGGTGAAGTGAGCGCATCGATCGTGGCGCGGCCGATCCTGGCAGAGACGCGCGGGTCGGACGAGAGCGCGTCCGCCAGCGTCAAACCTTTCTCGTTGGCGAGCCGGCAGGCGTCATAGACCACGTCATGCGCCTCCTGCCGCCCGATCTGCGGCGCGAGCCCCATCATGACTGCTTCGGCCACAATCAGGCCCCGGCTGATGGCGAGATTGTCGTTCATCTTCGCCGCGTCCACGATGAGGCCCGCGAGCGCGAACTTCGCCTGGTGCAGCGCCCCGGCGGTCAGCACGAAGCTTTCGGGGATCGCCATCCATTCGGCGTGCCAGGGGCCGGTGGCGCGCTCGAAATCCTGCACCATCGCATCCAGCATCAGGCCCGCATGCTGGCGCACCGCCTTGGACGCCGCCAGCATCAGTTCCGAGGAGATCGGGTTGCGCTTCTGCGGCATGGTCGAGGAGGCGCCGCGGCCCTTGACGAAGGGCTCGTAGACCTCGGCGAACTCGGTCGAGGCCATGATCATGATGTCGAGCGCGATCTTGCCGAGCGAGCCGGTGACGAGCGCGAGGAAGTTCACGGCCTCGGCAAAGCCGTCGCGCGCGACATGCCAGGTCGAGGCGGGGACGCCGAGCTTCAGCTCGGTGCAGAGCGCCTCCTGCACCTCAAAGCCCTTGTCGCCGAGCGAGGCCAGTGTGCCGGCGGCGCCGGCGAACTGGCCGACCAGCACGCGCGGCTTCAATTGCGCCAGACGCTCGGCGTGACGGTCGAACATCGCGAGCCAGATCGCGGTCTTGTAGCCGAAGGTCACCGGCAGTGCCTGCTGGAGGTGGGTGCGCCCCGCCATTGGCGTGTCGCGATGGCGCTTCGAGAGATCGGCGAGGATCTTTCGGAGCTCCGCAATATCGCGCTCGACGATCTCGAGGGCAGCACGCAATTGCAGCACCACGGCGGTGTCCATGATGTCCTGCGTGGTCGCGCCCCAATGCACGTAGCGGCCGGCATCACCGCATTGCTTCACCATCTGGTGCACCAAGGGCAGGATCGGATAGCCGACGATGTCGGTCTCCTGCCGCAACAGGTCGAAATCGAGCGCGGCGACGTCGGTCCGCGCCGCGATCTGGTCGGCGGCATCCTGCGGGATCACGCCGCATTTGGCCTCCGCCTTCGCCAGCGCCACCTCGACCTCGGCATAGCGCGCAACCAGCGCGACATCGGAAAACACCTCGCGCATCTCAGGCGTGCCGAAGGCGTCACGGAACAGCATGGAGTCGAGCACGGTGGTCGAGGCGTGAAAAGCGGGCATGGGCGTTTCTTCGTGGCTGTCGTTCTGTATGCGGGTAGCTTAAGCACGTCGCCGTGTTCGGCAATGGACATTCGCAGTTC
>NZ_JBFUES010000407.1:0-6256 GCF_056403875.1 Bradyrhizobium sp. P2_E8 | reverse complement strand
GTAGATGATGGTGGGCTTGACCTTGATGAAGGTCTCGTCGTGCAGCACCAGCGTCAGCGTGCCGAACACCAGCACGATCACGCCCGTCACGATCGCCATGATCGGGATATGGCGCGTCACCACATAGGAGGCGATCATCGCCGCGACGATCGCGACCATGAAGGCGCCGGTGGCGGCGAACAGGTTGAACTTCGCATTCACGAAGAAGAAGACGAGCAGCGGACCGAGTTCGGTCGCAAGCTTGAACAGCGGATGCGGCTGGGTCTTGTCCATTCTCTCTTCCGTCTCTCCCATCCTTCGAGACGACCGCTCCGCGGTCTCCTCAGGATGAGGACCTCATGTGTGGCACGACCTCATCCTGAGGAGCCGCGCAAGCGGCGTCTCGAAGGATGACGCTATTCGATTCCGGCGATCGCGCGGGCGAAGTCGCGCGCGGTGAAGGGCGCGAGATCGTCGACGCCTTCGCCGACGCCGATGAAATGCACCGGCAGTTTGAATTTTTCCGCGAGCGCCACCAGGATGCCGCCACGCGCAGTGCCGTCGAGCTTGGTCATCACGAGGCCGGTGACGCCGGCGGTGCGATGGAAGGCCTCGACCTGCGACAGCGCGTTCTGGCCGACGGTGGCGTCGAGCACAAGCAGCACCGCATGCGGCGCCGTGTCATCCACCTTGCGGATGACGCGCACGACCTTTTCGAGCTCGTTCATCAGCTCGGCCTTGTTCTGAAGCCGCCCGGCGGTGTCGATCAGGAGCACGTCGATGGCCTGCTCCTTCGCCGCCGTCAGCGCGTTGAAAGCAAGGCTCGCCGAATCCGAGCCCTGCGCGCCGGCAATGACAGGCGTCCTGGTGCGCTCACCCCAGATCTTGAGCTGCTCGATCGCGGCTGCGCGAAACGTGTCGCCGGCGGCCAGCATCACCTTGCGGCCTTCGGAGGCAAATTTTTGCGAGAGCTTGCCGATCGTGGTGGTCTTGCCGGAGCCGTTGACGCCGACCACGAGAATGACGAACGGCTTCTTGGCCGTATCGATCTCGAGCGGCTTTGCGACCGGCGACAGCACCTTCTCGACCTCGGTCGCAACGACGTCCTTGACCTCGTCCGCCGAGATCGCCTTGTCGTAGCGCCCCGTGCCGACGGCGTCCGCGATGCGCACCGCAACCTGCGTGCCGAGATCGGCGCGCAAGAGCACGTCCTCGATGTCGTCGAGCATGGCGCGGTCGAGCTTGCGCTTGGTGACGAGGTCGGCGACCGCGGTCCCGAGCGAGGACGAGGTGCGCTTCAGCCCGTTGGACAGGCGGCGCCACCAGCTCAGCTTGGGGGGATCTGACGTGGTATCGTTCATGGTGGCGGTGTGTTAGCCGTTCCGGCCCGTAAACGAAAGTCTCGAACGAAAGCCTTTGCAATTGCTCGATGTTCCCGAATTGACCGCCGATGAAATTCTGGCGCGCGTGCTCCATCGCGACGGATTGATGCTGGTCATCGACAAGCCGGCCGGCCTGCCGGTGCATCGCGGCCCCAAGGGCGGCGCCAATCTGGAGGCATCCTTCGACGCGCTCCGTTTCGGCCTGCCGCGGCCGCCGGTGCTAGCCCACCGGCTGGACAAGGACACCTCCGGCTGCCTCGTGCTCGGCCGCCATCGGAAAGCCACAGCCTCGCTCGGCCTGCTGTTCAAGCACGGCAAGATCGGCAAGACCTACTGGACCGTGGTCGAGGGCGGGCCCGCCGAGGACGAAGGCACCATCGACATGCCGCTCGGCCGGCTCAATGCCGAGCGCGGCTGGTGGCAGAAGCCCGATCCCGAGGGGCAGAAAGCCATCACCAACTGGAAGGTGATGGGCCGGGGACATGGCCTGACCTGGCTCGCGATGGAACCGGTGACCGGGCGGACCCATCAATTGCGGGTGCATTCGGCCGCGACGGGATGGCCGATCTTCGGCGATAACATTTACGGCAATGGCCCCCGCTTCGGCGAGCCGCGCCTGCACCTGCATTCCCGCGAGATCGTGGTGCCGATTTCCCGGAACAAGGAGCCGATCCGCGTTGTGGCCCCGGCCCCGCCCCACATGCACGAAAAACTTCGCGCCTGCGGGTGGAATGGGGAATAACCCGCACAGCCGGTAGACCCTTATGCTGAGGAGGCGCGTCAGCGCCGTCTCGAGCCATGAAAGGCCCCGCTGCTACACCTCAGCCTGCATCGTTCGAGACGCCCGCTTTGCGGGCTCCTCAGGATGAGGAGCGGCCCCATGGTTTACGAAACGTTCAGGGCTCGCCTCTAATGATAGCGGTTGCTTAGAACAAGCTTCCGTCAATCCGCTCAGGACGAGCCGCGCGTCATGTCCAAGGCCGAGCTATCGATCATCGACGAGGTCGAATCCGCACTTCGGATTGGCTCGGCGGAAAAGGGCCTCGATACGGCCCGCCGCGTCACCGACCTGTTCCTGTCCTCCGCCGGCAGTTTTGACGACGAGCAGATCGCGCTGTTCGACGAGGTGCTCGAGCGCCTGATCGGCACCATCGAGCTGCGCGCCATCGCCGACATGGGCGCACGCGTGGCGCTGGCCGAGATCAGCGCGCAGCTCGCGCCGATCGCACAGGCGCCGCCCTCCGTGATCCGCCGGCTCGCCAACAATGACGAGATCCGCATCGCCGGTCCCGTGCTCCAGGAATCCGCGCGCCTCGACGATGGCGAGCTGGTGAAGATCGCATCATCCAAGGGCGAGCCGCATCTGCTCGCGGTCGCCGGGCGCTGGTGGCTGAAGGAGATCGTCACCGACGCGCTGCTGGCGCGCCGCTATCCCAGCGTCAGCCGGCGGCTTGCCGCCAATCCGGGCGCACGCGTCTCCGGAAACGGATTTGCCGTCATCGTCGGACAGGCGGAGAGCGATCCGGAGCTCGCCGTCAGCGTCGGCGTCCGCGTCGACCTGCCATCGGAGCTGCGCCGCCAGTTGCTGCGCTCCGCGACCGATGTGGTTCGCACGCGCCTTTTGTCACGCGCGCCGCCGCATCTGTTCGAGGAAATCCAGAGCGCGATCGCGGTCGTCACGGTCGGCGTCGAGCGCGAGATGTCTGGTGTCCGCGATTTCGAGGGTGCCAAGCGCGCCATTGCCAATCTCAAGGCCACCGGCCAGCTCAACGAAGCGATGCTGTTCGGCTTTGCCAGGCAGCGGCGCTATGAAGAAACCGTCGCGGCGCTGGCGGCGTTGTCGCAATCCACCGTCGAAGTGATTCGCCCGCTGATGCAGAGCCTGCGCGATGACGGCCTGCTGGTGCCCTGCAAGGCGGCGCAGCTCAGCTGGGAAACCACCGCCGCCGTGCTCGAAAGCCGTTTTGCCACCGGCGCGATGAAGCCGGCGGATCTCGCAAGAGCACAGGGCCATTTCGCCCGCATGACGCCGGAGAATGCGCGGCGAACGCTGCGGTTCTGGCAGGTGCGGGCGTCGTAGCGGAGCGCGTTTGGGGCACCCCGCATCCACACTCCCAGTGTCGTCCCGGCGAAGGCCGGGACCCATACCCACAGGGAGAAGTTCGGCGACGGCTAGCAGTTACTCTGCTTCGTTGGGACAGGCACCGCGCGTAATCGATAGATCACGCGGTATGGGTCCCGGCCTTCGCCGGGACGACATTGGAGATACAGCGCGTCGCAACTCCCGCAGCCGAATTACGCGATGAGCCGCTCGCCGTCACTGCCACTGATCCGCAGCGGCACGACGCTTCCCACCCGCTCGCCCGCGATCGCCACCGGCAGATAATGCTCCGTGCGGCCCTGCCCCTCGCTCTCGATCAGCACATCGCGCGTTGCGCCAATTTCGGCTTGCAGCCGCTGACGCAATGCCGCCTCGCCGGCCGCACGCAGCCGCCGCGCACGTTCCTTGATCTCAGGCCCCGCAACCTGCGGCATCCGCGCGGCGGGCGTGCCGGGGCGCGGGGAATAGGGGAAGACGTGCAGGAAGGTCAGGCCGCATTCCCTGACCAGATCGAGCGAGCGCGAAAACATCGCCTCGGTCTCGGTCGGGAAGCCCGCGATGATGTCGGCGCCGAAGGCGATGTCCGGACGCAGGCGGCGCACCTGGTCGCAGAACGCGATCGCATCGCCCCGCAAATGCCGGCGCTTCATGCGCTTCAAAATCATGTCGTCGCCTGATTGCAGCGACAGGTGCAGATGCGGCATCAGGCGTGAATCGTCGGCGATGGCATCCAGCAGATCGCCATCCGCCTCGATCGAATCGATCGACGAGATGCGCAGGCGCTTCAACTCCGGCACATGGCGCAGGATCTGCTTCGTCAACATGCCCAGCTTCGGTGCACCCGGCAGGTCGGCACCATAGCTGGTGAGGTCCACACCGGTCAGCACGATCTCGGCGTGACCGCGTTCCACGAGCGCCCGCACCTGCTCGACCACGGCGCCCATCGGCACCGAGCGCGAATTGCCGCGGCCGAACGGGATGATGCAGAAGGTGCAGCGGTGGTCGCAGCCGTTCTGCACCTGCACGAACACGCGCGGCAGGCCGCTCGCGAAGCCGTCGAGGAGATGCGGCGCCATCTCCTTCACGGCCATGATGTCGCTGACGGCGATCTTCTCGCTAGCACCGATGTCGAAGGCAGCGCGCGTATCGCGCCAGGCATCGCTGCGCATCTTGTCGTCATTGCCGACGACGCGGTCGACCTCCGCCATATCGGCGAACATCCGGCTTTGCGTCTGCGCGGCGCAACCGGTGACGACGATGCGCGCCTCCGGCCGCTCGCGCTTCAGCTTGCGGATCGACTGCCGCGCCTGCGCCACCGCCTCGTTGGTGACGGCGCAGCTGTTGATGACGATGGTGTCGGAAAGACCAGCCCCCTCGGCCTCGCGGCGGATCACCTCGGCCTCGAAGGCGTTGAGGCGGCAGCCGAAGGTGACGATCTCGACGGACATCAGCCGACCGGCGCGAACAGCGCCGGATCGAAATTGCCCTCATATTCGAAGRTCGCGGTGCCCGTCATCAGCACGTGATCGTCGCGCTCGCGCCATTCGATACCGAGCTTGCCGCCGGGTAGCGTGATCTCGACATTGCGCTCGGCGCGCTTCAGCCGCGCCGCCGCGACGGCCGTGGCACAGGCCGCCGAGCCGCAGGCCCTGGTGAGCCCTGCCCYACGCTCCCAGGTGCGGATCGTGATGTGGTCGCGATCGACGATGTGGGCGAGCGTAATGTTGGCGCGCTCGGGGAAGATCGGATGGTTTTCCAGCAGCGGACCAAAACGCTCGAGGTCATAGGCGTTGACGTCGTCGACCCAGAACACCGCGTGCGGGTTGCCCATGCTCACCACCGAGGGCGAATGCAGGATCGGATTGTCGATCGGTCCGATCTGCAATTCGATGTAGCGGGTGTCGCGAAACTCATCCGCCAGCGGAATGTCCTGCCAGCCGAACTTGGGCACGCCCATGTCGACGGTGTAGAGATCCGGCGCCGGACCCTGCCAGGCATTGAGCAGGCCGGCCGCAGTCTCGAACGTCGCCGTGGCCTGCCCGGTCTTCTCGAAGATGCGCCGCACCACGCAGCGCATGCCGTTGCCGCAGGCGCCGGCTTCCGAGCCGTCATTGTTGTAGATGCGGATGAAGGCCTCGGTGCCGTCGAGCCGCGGCTTCTGAAGCACCATGAGCTGGTCGTAGGGCACGCCGCCCTGCGCGGATGCCACCGCACGGGCGTCGTCCGGTGTCACCTTTGAGGTGGAATCGCGCATGTCGACAACGACGATCTCGTTGCCGATGCCGTTCATCTTGGCAAATGCGTGGTTGGCCAGCGCGCTCATGAAATTTCCTGAATTTCGCCTGCCTTATATGGCGATCCTTGGCCGCTTGGCCAGTGATTTGCCGCCGGGCGCCGGGACGTCCGCCATGACGCATCTGTCATGGGACGAATTCGGCGCTCGCGTGTTAGAACGGCGCGGTTCGCGCCAACCGGGACGCGCGGCCGGATTGAGGCCTTGGTGGGTAAGGTCTTGATGAATTTAGGGCCTTGCTGAACCAAGGGCTTGATGAGTTAAGGCCCTGGGGAGAAAAAAATGATTGGCTTTCGTCGTCTCGCTCTGGCCGCGCTGATCCCGGCAGCGGCCTTGTCATTTGGCCTGCCCGGCGCTGTGGCACAGACGCCGAGCCCGGCGCCGGCCGCCTCGGCAAGTCCTTCTCCGATCAGTCCCTCGCCGGCTCCGTCGGCGTCGCCGGCCGCGAGCGCCTCGCCCGCCCCGGCYGCATCGCCGGCGGCCAGCGCCTCGCCCTCACCC
>NZ_JBFUES010000406.1:0-6258 GCF_056403875.1 Bradyrhizobium sp. P2_E8 | reverse complement strand
GGACAGATGCGCCCCGTGAATTCAGGGAAATTGTTGGTCGAGTGCAGGTTGCGCGAGGCCTCTTCCCAATTGCCCTGATAGACGAGGTCGTTGAAGTCAGGGATCTGGTTGTTGACCGGGCAGCCGGGCGTGCCCGGCGCGACCGAGCCGGTGCCGTGGCAATAGGGAATGCCGCAATTCATGCAGCGCGCGGCCTGGTCGCGCGTTTCCTTCTCGGTCAAGGGAACGACGAACTCGTTGAAATGCTTCACGCGCTCGGCGACCGGGGTGTACTTGCGGTCGTGCCGTTCGATTTCCAGAAAACCCGTGATCTTGCCCATAAAACCCGAAGTCCTGCCGCTTAGTCGTTTGTTCTCTCACTCCTCATCCTGAGGAGCGGCGCGCTCTTCGCGCCGCGTCTCGAAGGATAGAGGCCCGGATGGTCGTCTCATGGTTCGAGACGGCGCTAAGCGCCTCCTCACCATGAGGCTTCTTTATTACGCCCCGATCGCGATTTTCGGCTCGGCGTCCGCGTTGGCCGCCATTTCGCGCAGCGCGCGCCGGTACTCGACCGGCATCACCTTGCGGAATTTGGGCAGCCAGTCCTTCCAATTGGCAAGGATGTCGGCGGCGCGCTTGGAGCCGGTCGCTTTCGCATGGCGCGTGATCAGGACGTGCAGCCGCTCGACGTCGGAGTCGAGCAGGTTCTTGAACACGTCGACCCGGCCGTGCGCCTCGAGGTCACCGGCGTGATTGTAGGTGCCGGCATTGATCAGCTCCTCCGACAGGACAGGTTCGAGCTCGACCATGCTGAGGTTGCACAGCTTGTCGAAGTCGCCGGTCTCGTCGAGCACGTAGGCGATGCCGCCCGACATGCCGGCCGCGAAGTTGCGCCCGGTCTTGCCGAGCACGACCACGATGCCGCCGGTCATGTATTCGCAGCAATGATCGCCCGCGCCCTCGACCACCGCGACAGCACCCGAATTGCGCACGGCAAAACGTTCGCCGGCGATGCCGCGGAAGTAGCACTCGCCCTGGATCGCGCCGTACATCACGGTGTTGCCGACGATGATGCTTTCTTCCGGCACGATTGCAGAGTTCTTCGGCGGCTTGACGATGATCTTGCCGCCCGAGAGGCCCTTGCCGACATAGTCGTTGCCTTCACCCTCGAGCTCGAAGGTGACGCCGTGGGCGAGCCACGCGCCGAAGGCCTGGCCGGCGGTGCCCTTGAGGCTGACATGGATGGTGTCATGCGGCAGGCCGGCATGGCCGTAGATCTTGGCGACCGCACCCGACAGCATCGCGCCCGCGGAGCGGTTGGTGCTGTTGATCGTGGCGTCGATCTTCACCGGCGCGCCGCGGTCGAGCGCGGGCGTCGCCTTCTCGATCAGCGTGCGGTCGAGCACCGCTTCCAGATGGTGGTTCTGGCGCTCGGAGTGATAGATCTTCTGGCCCTTCTCTTCCTTCTGCTTGACGAACAGCTTGGAGAAGTCGAGGCCCTTGGCCTTCCAGTGCGCGACCAGCTTGGTCTGGTCGAGCAGTTGCACCTGGCCGATCATCTCGTTGAAGGTGCGGAAGCCGAGCGAGGCCATGATCTCGCGGACTTCCTCGGCGACGAAGAAGAAGTAGTTGATCACGTGCTCAGGCTGGCCGGTGAAGCGCTTGCGCAGGACCGGGTCCTGGGTGGCGACGCCGACCGGGCAGGTGTTGAGATGGCACTTGCGCATCATGATGCAGCCGGCCGCGATCAGCGGCGCGGTGGCGAAGCCGAACTCGTCGGCGCCCAGCAGCGCGCCGATCACGACGTCACGGCCGGTGCGGAAGCCGCCGTCGACCTGGACCACGATGCGGCTGCGCAGCCGCTCGCGCACCAGCGTCTGGTGGGTTTCGGCAAGGCCGATCTCCCACGGCGAGCCGGCGTGCTTGATCGAGGTCAGGGGCGAAGCGCCGGTGCCGCCCTCGAAGCCCGCGATGGTGACATGGTCGGCGCGCGCCTTGGCGACGCCCGCGGCCACCGTGCCGACGCCGATCTCGGAGACGAGCTTGACCGAGACGTCGCCCGTCGGGTTGACGTTCTTGAGGTCGTAGATGAGCTGCGCCAGGTCCTCGATCGAGTAGATGTCGTGGTGCGGCGGCGGCGAGATCAGGCCGACGCCCGGCGTCGAGTGCCGGACTTTTGCGATGGTCGCGTCGACCTTGTGGCCGGGCAGCTGGCCGCCTTCGCCGGGCTTGGCGCCCTGTGCCATCTTGATCTGCATCATGTCGGAGTTGACGAGATACTCCGTGGTGACGCCGAAGCGGCCCGAGGCGACCTGCTTGATCGCCGAGCGCATGGAGTCGCCGTTCGGCATCGGCTTGAAGCGGTCGGCTTCCTCGCCGCCTTCACCGGTATTCGACTTGCCGCCGATCCGGTTCATGGCGATCGCGAGCGTGGTGTGCGCCTCGCGCGAGATCGAGCCGAAGCTCATCGCGCCTGTGGCGAAACGCTTGACGATGTCCTTGGCCGGCTCGACCTGGTCGAGCGGCACCGGCTTGCGCTTCTCTTCGTCCGCATTCTTGATCCGGAACAGGCCGCGCAGCGTCAGCAGGCGCTCCGACTGCTCGTTGAGGATCTTGGCGAAGGCGCGATAGCGCTCCAGCGAATTGCCGCGCGCGGCATGCTGAAGCAGCCCGACCGACTCGGCGGTCCAGGCGTGGTCCTCGCCGCGGCTGCGATAGGCATATTCGCCGCCGACGTCGAGCGAGGTCTTGTAGACCAGCGCCTCGCCGAACGCGTCGGCATGGCGGCGCACGGCTTCTTCCGCGATCTCGGCGAGACCGACGCCCTCGACGCGGGTATGCGTGCCGGCGAAGAACTTTCCGACGAAGTCCGCCTTGAGGCCGACCGCGTCGAAGATCTGCGCGCCGCAATAGGACTGGTAGGTCGAGATGCCCATCTTGGACATCACCTTGAGCAGACCCTTGCCGATCGACTTGATGTAGCGCTTGACGATCTCGTAGTCGTCGAGCGAGCCGGGCAGGCGGTCCTTCATCGCGATGATGGTCTCGAACGCGAGGTAAGGATTGATCGCCTCCGCGCCGTAACCGGCAAGGCAGGCGAAGTGATGCACTTCGCGCGGCTCGCCGGATTCGACGACGRGACCGACCGAGGTGCGCAGTCCGACGCGGATCAGGTGATGATGCACAGCGGCGCAGGCGAGCAGCGCCGGGATCGGCACCCGGTCGGTGCCGACCATGCGGTCGGACAGGATGATGATGTTGACGCCCTCGCGGACGGCGGCTTCCGCGCGCGCGCAGAGCTCATCTAAGACCTGGTCCATGCCGGCCGCGCCGAGCCCGGCGTGGAACGTGGTGTCCAGCGTGCGCGACTTGAAGTGCGATTCAGCCACTTCCGAGATCGAGCGGATCTTTTCCAGATCCGCGTCGGTCAGGATCGGCTGGCGCGCTTCGAGGCGCTTGGTGGTGGCCATGCCCTGCAGGTCGAACAGGTTCGGCCGCGGCCCGATGATCGAGACGAGGCTCATCACCAGCTCCTCGCGGATCGGGTCGATCGGCGGGTTGGTGACCTGCGCGAAGTTCTGCTTGAAGTAGGTGAACAGCGGCTTGGCTTTGTCCGACAGCGCCGAGATCGGCGTGTCGTTGCCCATCGAGCCCGCGGCTTCCTCGCCGGTGGCCGCCATCGGCGTCATCAGGATGGTGACGTCTTCCTGGCTGTAGCCGAACGCCTGCTGGCGATCGAGCAGCGACAGGTTGGAGCGCACGCCGGTGGTCGGAACCTTCGGCAGCTCTTCCAGCACGATCTGGGTCCGCTCCAGCCACTCCTTGTAGGGATGGCTCTTGGCGAGATCGGCCTTGATCTCGTCGTCGGGGATCAGGCGGCCCTGCTCGAGGTCGACCAGCAGCATCTTGCCGGGCTGCAGACGCCACTTGGTGATGATCTGGTCTTCGGGAATCGTCAGCACGCCCATCTCGGACGCCATCACGATGCGGTCGTCCTTGGTCACGAGATAGCGCGCCGGCCGCAATCCGTTGCGGTCGAGCGTCGCGCCGATCTGGCGGCCGTCGGTGAAGGCGATCGCGGCGGGGCCGTCCCACGGCTCCATCAGCGCGGCGTGATATTCGTAGAAGGCGCGGCGCGTCTCATCCATCAGCGGATTGCCGGCCCACGCCTCCGGGATCATCATCATGACGGCGTGCGGCAGCGAGTATCCGCCCTGCACCAGGAATTCGAGCGCGTTGTCGAAGCAGGCGGTGTCCGACTGGCCTTCATAGGAGATCGGCCAGAGCCGGTTGATGTCCTTGCCGTAGAGCTCCGAGCTCACCGAGGCCTGGCGCGCCGCCATCCAGTTGGTGTTGCCGCGCAGCGTGTTGATCTCGCCGTTATGCGCGATCATGCGGTAGGGATGCGCCAGCGACCAGGCCGGGAAGGTGTTGGTCGAGAAGCGCTGATGCACCAGCGCCAGCGCGCTCTCGAAGTCCGCCTCGTGCAGGTCGGGATAGTACTTGCCGAGCTGGTCGGCGAGGAACATGCCCTTGTAGATCACGGTGCGGCAGGACATCGAGCAGGGGTAATAGCCCGCAAGGCCGCGGTCGCGGCGCTGGTAGATCGCCTGCGAGATCGACTTGCGCAGGATGTAGAGCCGGCGCTCGAAATCGTCCTCGGTCTTGGCGGTGCCGTTGCGGCCGATGAACACCTGCATGCAGGCGGGCTCGGTCGGCTTCACGGTGACGCCGAGCGAGGAATTGTCGGTCGGCACGTCGCGCCAGCCGAGCAGGGTCAGGCCCTCTTCCTTGATCTGGTCGGCGATGATGCTCTTGATGACGTTGCGCCAGGCGGTGTCGCGCGGCATGAACAGCGCGCCGATGGCGTATTCGCCGGGTTGCGGCAGCGTGAAGCCGAGCTCCTTGGCCTTGCGGCTGAAGAACGCGTGCGGGATCTGCACCAGGATGCCGGCGCCGTCACCGGCGCGCGGATCGGCGCCGACGGCGCCGCGATGCTCGAGGTTGCAGAGGATGCTCAGCGCGTCCGAGACGATCTCGTGCGACTTCTTGCCCTTGATGTTGGCGATGAAGCCGACGCCGCAGGAATCTTTCTCCAGGCTCGGATCGTAGAGGCCTTCGGCCGGCGGGCGCGAATTGTGTTCCTGAATCGGATCAGTCGTTTTCGAGGCGACCGTCGCCGACAGTTCTTCTGCCACGATGTTTGCGCGCTCGAATTGCGACCCGTTCATGTCCTCGTCCTCTCCATGCGGCAAGCTGTCTCACCGCCATCTTCGGCGCACCTTGGGCGTTCCGCGGCACCCGCCTCTGGGTCACCGCTCGTCCGCTGCGAGCCGCATTTTCTTAAATTCAGGCCAAGGCGTTCTACGTCCCCGTGAACGGCTTTGCCTGTTGCCTTCTTGGTGCTCGGAAGCACCGACTTTCGTTGCAATCCCTATGCCGGAATCGCTAGCAAAATTGAGACAGGTGTCCTGTCCTAACCATCACCTTGCCAAATTTTTGTCTATCACACAAGCGCGCGAAAGTCCCGATTCCCAAAGTGTCAATCATCGCTTTCCGCACGGCGCGCGGCCCCGGTTTTGAAGCAAACGCGCCCTGATCCGGCCCCGCAGACGCCGGAATCCCGAATGAAGCTTCGGATCGACCCTTCGGAAGGCGCGCCACGCCGCAAGAAGCGAAAGAGCGCGATCCATCCGGGGCCTGACAGGAGCGTGTCGACCATGAAGTTTTTCACAGGATGTGTGGCCGCCGCCGCGCTGGCGCTGGTCGTGACCGCGGCAGAGGCGCAAGTTCCAGCGAACGGTATTGTGGGAGGGGCTACGATCGCGGTGTCGGATTTCGACGGGCCCTATGGGCCGCCGGACGCCGTGCCGCCTCCGCCGCCACGATACGGCTATGGCTATGGCTACGAGGAACGCGGCCCGTCGCCGGCGCTGCTGCCGGCCACCGAAGTCTATGCGGTGCTGCGCGACAACGGCTTCTCGCCGCTCGGCATCCCGCGCCTGCGCGGCAGCGTCTACACCATCGCGGTGATCGACCGCCGCGGCGATGACGGCCGGCTGGTGATCGATGCCCGCGACGGACGAATCCTGCGCTTCATGCCCGCCGCCGACGCCTATGGCATGGCCCCCGCCTATGAGGGGCGTGCGGTCGCCCCTTACGGTCCGCAAAGCGCGCTGCCGCCGCCGACCGTGGTCCGCAGCGGCCCGCCGCGCCCGCCCGCCCCGATCCCGCGTGTCGCCAGCCGCACCGTGCCGCTGCCGAAGGCGGCCCCTCCGC
>NZ_JBFUES010000405.1:0-6262 GCF_056403875.1 Bradyrhizobium sp. P2_E8 | reverse complement strand
GGCGAGCGCCACCTCTCCAAGCCAGAGCAAGGGCACCCCAAGGGCGCGGTTGGCCTCCACGAGGAGGGACTGATCGCCCAGGCTCTGCCCCAGCTCGGTGAGGTGCTCCCCAACCTCCCGCGCCGCAATCAAATCGCCGCGGACGTGATAAATCCTGTATAGGCCGTGCAGCACCGGGAAAAGCTGGGGTGTGAGATCGATGTCGCTACACAAGGCCCTTGCCCGAACGTACGCCTGCTCCACCTCTGGCGCGGCATAGCCCCTGGTCGCCATCAGCGCCGACCCGAGCGCCAATTGCAGTTGCAACTCGCGTTGCGCGCGTTCGGTGGTGTCTGGAGAAGCCTCGAGCAGCTCCAATCCGCGGGCCAAATGACTGATCGCCTCAAGGTAAGCTGAGCGTTCCAGGGCTCGTGCGCCCGCCCTCTGGAGGTAAACGACGGCCTGCTCTTTCAGCCCAGCCTCCGCATAGTGATGGCCGAGCAGCTCGGGCTCGGTCTCCGCAGATTCTGGAAAATGCTCTTCCAGAACGGTGGCAATCCTCGCATGAAGCTGCTGGCGACGGCTCCGGAGCAAGCTGCGATAGGCCACCTCGTGCACGAGCGCGTGCTTGAAGCGGTAGGTCGCGTTCGGCGGTGTGCCACGGCAGAACACGAGTTCCGAGGCGCACAATCCCTTCAGTGCATCCTGCAGTGTGGCCTCACTCAGCGGGGCGGTCATGGAGACCAAGTCGTAGGAGAACTCCCGACCGATGCAGGCGGCGATTTGCGCCACTTGCTTGACGGGAGCGAACCGGTCGAGGCGTGCCATGAGGCTGTCGTGCAGCGTGGCCGGGATCGCGAGCGGAGGCAGGGGACCGCTGAGAATGTAGCGGTCGCTTTCCTCAGCCAGCATCCCGGACTCAAGGATCGCCTTCGTCAGCTCCTCAACGAACAGCGGTACACCATCGGTCCGCGCCAAGACCTGCGCGAGCACTTCTGCGGGCAGGGCCTTGCCGCCCGTGAGCTGATCGACCATGGATGCGCCTTGGCGGCGCCCGAGGCGGCTGAGGGTCAGTAACGTGAGATGTGCGTGCCCAGTCCAGCGCGGGGAAAACTCGGGACGGCAGGTAATGAGCACGAGGATGGGCAGGGTCTGCACGCGCTCGATCGCCGACTCCAGCCATTCGAGCGTGGTTGGATCAGCCCAATGCACGTCCTCATATACGGCCAACACTGGGCGGTGCGCGGCCAGTCCCGTCACTTGATCCTCAAGCGCCTCGAAGGTGCGCCGCTTCTGCTGCTCTGGGCTCAACTCGAGCGGCGGATAGCGATCGGCGATCGGAATCGACAACAGCGCGGCAAGCAGCGGCACGGCTGCAGCGACGTCCGGCGTCGCCGCGGCGATGAGCGCCTCCAACTTATCGAGTTTCTCCAGCGGGCCGTCATCCCGGGCAAAGCCGGCGGCACGTTCGAGCAGATCGATCACGGGATAGAGCGGACTGGTCTGGTGGAACGGCGAACAGAAGTGACTTAACGGCGTGTAGGTGTCCCTGGCTAGGCTCTCGCGCAGCGCACGAACAAGGCGCGACTTGCCGATGCCGGGCTCGCCCGACAACAGAACGACCTGTCCCTCGCCATCACGGACCCGGGCCCACCGGTCGAGCAGCAGCGCCAACTCCTGCTCACGACCGACGAGCGGCACTAGACCCGTCCCGTGCAGAGCCTCAAAGCGATCCTCCGCAGCGCTTTGGCCGAGGAGGAAGATGCGCAGTGGCTCGCCAAAGCCAGCCAGCTGTCGCTCGCCGAGGTCTTCAACCTGGAACAGTCTGCCGAGGAGCCGGCAGGTGCGTTCGGCAATCACGACCTGTCCAGGTTGGGCCAGCGCCTGCAATCGAGCGGCCAAATTCGGGGTCTCGCCGATCACGTCGCGCTCCTGAGCCTCCCCCGAGCCGACTAAATCACCGACAACGACGAGACCGGTCGCGATGCCGACGCGCGCGGCCAATGGTTGGCCGTCCGGAGATGCGAGCTCAGCTACGGATTGAGTGACGGCGAGGCCCGCCCGGGCGGCCCGCTCCGCATCGTCCTCGTGCGCTTTGGGCCAACCAAAATAGGCCAGGACCCCGTCACCCATAAACTTGGCGACATGCCCCTCGTAACACGCAATCTCGCCTGCGACCGTGTCCTGATAGCCGCGAATAATCTTGCGCATCTCCTCAGGATCGAGCCGCGACACCAGCGCAGTCGAGCCGACCAGGTCGGCGAACATCACCGTGACCTGGCGCCGCTCGGCCTCAGAAGGTGGCAGGGCTGTCCCGGGGACCGCGGGGGGCGGTGAGGTCGTGGGAGGGGTGGTCGCCGGAACTGAGCCGACGCGCAGAGCAGTAATCGCCGCGAGCAACTTGCGGCGATGGCCGATCGAGGTGACGCCGAGCTCCGTCAGGTCGTCGGCCGTTAGGTCGGCGAGCACGTCGGCATCGATGTCGTTCTCGCGGAACGCCTGCGCGTACTGTCCCAGCCCTAAACCACTCAGCCAGACCGCGATGTCCATGGGCTCCTCCCGGACTCACCGTTCTCAGAGCGCTAGGTGCTCCAGCCTACCTCAGAATGGCGTGCGGCGGACGCGGTGAAATGCCACGAGCTGACTGCGGCGGACGGGGCAGCTTCTGGCCGGAAGCCGAAGAGCCGTCAGGCCATGGCAACGTCGGCTATTGAAGCCAGACCGGCCGATGAGAAGGCTCGAGCTGAACCGCTGCTTTTGACCCACTAGCGACATTAGGTGGGAGGTCCCTGTCAAGGCATGGGGCGGCGGCCTGATCGGCCCGAAGGATCCGCTATCCGGCACCGTCTTCGCCGACTTCCCGGCCGCGCCGAAGCGGCTACATCGCCCGTTTCATTTACTGCGTCGGCAGAACCAAAACGCGAGATTGGGTTGCATTCATAGAGAAGATCCCCTCGATTTCGAGACGCATGGTGTCGCGGCATTCGCACGCCAGCGCTGCGAGCCGCGAAGGGTCGATCTCGATTTCGCCTCGCCGTTCAGATATGATCGCTCCGGAAGCGCGCAGATTCCGCATCAGGAGCGTCACCGTCGTTCGTCGCACACCCAGTATTTGCGAAAGCGCCTCCTGGGTGAGCGGGAGGACGTCGTGGTCGACGCGGTCGCGAAGATGGAGCAGCCAGCGCGCCAAGCGGGCTTGGACCGGATGCAGCGCATTGCAGGCCCCGCCGATTTGTAGCTGTATCAGCATCGCCTTGAAGTGAATCTGGACTGCGTGACGGATCGCGGGGCTCCGGCTAAAAGCGGCGTGGAATCGCGATGCGGGGATCCGCGAGGCGGTGCCCGCGGCACGAACGATGGCGGTAACGGCCGCAGGAGACGGCCCGAGCACGGAAAGAGTGCCTACTGCTCCCTCGCGCCCTATTGCGGCGCTGGCGACCGTCTGCCCATTCGCCATGTCGATCATCACAGAAATGGCGCCACTATGAGGGAAGAGGACGTGCTCGGTCTGGTCACCCGCCCGCGAGACGACCGCGTCCCGATCGAGCGCGACCATCTCTAGGTCGGGTGCCAGCAGATCGAGATCCGCCGCCGGTAGTGCTGCCAAAAGTCGGTTACCAATCCCGCTGGGAAGCGTCACTGTAGCCCGCCGCGAACCATCCGCCGCATCGCATTTCGAGCGGCATAGGGCGGCAACCTCGAACTTTGTTTGAATCCGCCTACGCTTCGCGCCCCGAAATCCAATTCAGCTGCGGAAGCTCTCAATGTCAAAAATTGAACTCCAAACACACTCGCAAACACACGCGATCGCCAGGCGAATTTTTGTCTCGCAGGATCATTGAGCACTTAGATTCCAGCGCTACGGGGCACAATTGCAAAATGCGTATGGGTAACATCATAGGGAGTTCCAATTTCCGGGGCACGGCAAACGCCGCGGCGTGAGCGCGAACTATGCCCCGGACCGCGATCGTCGCGTTCTGCACGATGATGTGCACAAGCTACTGCAAGCTGGCGTCTTGGAATTCCGCCAGCACGCCCCGCCGAGACAGACGATGCGCGGCATTCTCCACGCATGCCGACGAGGTGGTCGTTTGGTCCGAAAGCGGCACCTTTTTTGACCTCGCGCTATGTCCGCATTGCGTTCGTGATGCGCAGCAAAGTGGACACTCGCGGTCCATTTGATCTCCGCCTTCCCTTGACGAACTACAGATCAATCCGTCAGCAGATCATAGTCCCGGCGCAAAACAGTTTGGACGTGAACCGCGGCGCGCGCGGCGGTATTGGCATCTGCCTCGCCCGCTACGATCACACAGAGCGACCAGTTATTTTCAGCGTGCTTTGCAACGCGATTGATCGCTATTTCCATGACGTTATGACAGCCGGGCTGCTTTCTCACTTCTAACAACGCTCGACGCTGCAATTCCTGGATTGAAACGCGGATCTTGGGCATAGGGCTCGCTCGGAAATCTTACTGGTTGGGGGCCGCGCCCTATACTTAACAGAACGAGCGCAATTCGGGTTCCACTTGCGAGAGGCACGAACCTTCGATCGCAAGCTTGGCACCCGATATTCTGCTGCAGCTGACACTCGCGATGTCAGCTCATCGGGGTAAAGTGGACTTCGCAACAGAGCGCGCCCAAGTCCGAAAATGACCCAGAGCTGACTTGCTCAGGTGTGTTTCTGGAGCGAGTGGAATTCGCACTGTCTGAGATTACATACGCAGCAGCGCGAACTCGCGAGCGCGTCAAGGCGGAGAACTGCGTTTCACTTCTCTTTCTCTTCCGATTGCTCCCGCTCTAGCTCTCCGATCAGCTTCCCAATCCGCTGCGTGGTCGCGGGATCGTTCGCGCCTCGTAACAAGCGCTTGGATTGTTCCAAGCGAACGGCGATTTGCTCTTGGCGAGCGAGTTGATCTGACATCATTTGTTTGCCTCTGCAGAGTCAGACGATTGGCGAGGCTAATGGTTCAAATCTATTTGGTGCCCGGTGCACACGGGGGYTCCGTCCAGCGCCATCCGCTGAGGGACACACGCGCCCCAGCAGTTGAGCGCGCTGTCAGGCTGGTGGACTCTCGTAAAAATCCCGCTCCGGATGGCTGTTGGAGATCTGAGGCGAGCTTCCGCCCGGCTCCCCGTACCTAGATGGTGATCGACTTATGGGTCGCGTTGGATCTCGGGTTTGTCGTACAAAACGGCGTTCAGCAGCGAGCTATTGACCTCGATCTTTCCGTTGTAGTTGATCAAGCCGAGCTTGCGAAACTTGTTCATAAAGAAACTGACGCGGGATCGGGTCGTTCCGATCATCTCGGCCAATGTTTCCTGGCTGATGTTGGGGCTGATCAGTTGAGGGCTCCCCTCCTTCCCGAAATTCGCCAGTAGGAGAAGCAGGCGCGCCAGCCGCTTTTCACTGGAGTTGAAGAGCTGGTCGATCAAATCCTCTTCGATCCGACTGTTTCGGGTTAGCAGGTAGCTCATGAACAATTCGGAGAACTTAGGCTGGTTGCGCAGCGCTGCCAGCATGGCGATTTTCGTGATGGCCGTGATCATGCAAGACTCTATCGCCGTCGTTGTCGCAATCCGCAGCGAGTGACCGTTCATGCAGCCTTCGCCAAAGAATTGGCCTGGCTCCAAAATACCGACAACAGCTTCCTTGCCTTGCTCAGATATGACGACAACCTTCACCCGCCCCTTCTGGATGTAGAAGATCGTGTTCGCCTCGTCACCCTGCGAGAAAATGACGTCGCCCTTGCCGAACTCAAGGATTGTCTTTCCCTTGCCCACGTTGGCGAGAAAGTCCCTCGGGTCAAACGGTGTATTGGTCCTGCCGGCCATGCCGATTTTAGTCCTCATCCACGTCCACTTCGGCCTGCCGCCTAAAGGCGGCGCCAATAAACCCCGGACGGAAAGGCCCTTCGCCACGTTCATTCGGAGCGCCATTTCGCGCCTCGGCGAAGCGAGCGTCGGGACTAGGCCGATCTCCGCCATCGGCAACTAAATCACGGCTTTGAACTTACCAGTCGTTTTGCATTCCGAACACTCGAAGATGCGGACTTCGTGACCAGGCTGGTCGGGTTCAATGCAAACGAGCCGCATAGGCTTGCCGCACCTCAAGCACGGATGAATTCCGAAATCGGCGCTATTGTACAGTGGGTTTGGCTGGATAGATGACATCTGCGTTCCCCGAGTTAGGCATTACCGATCTCTCCATCGCCGATAACTGCCTGTCGGCGGCGATGGACCCAGTCTGGCTCAACTCATGCCGGCGCGGTTTGTCAATATTGACC
>NZ_JBFUES010000404.1:0-6287 GCF_056403875.1 Bradyrhizobium sp. P2_E8 | reverse complement strand
GGACGGGGGAGAGACGGCATCGGCGGCAAGAATTCGCACGCCTACCTGACCGCCGCAAGAGCCGGATGATGGGCTCCCAATTGCTCATTGACCCCCAAAATGCGACCTCCTATAGACACCGAACAGGTCGGGCAGCACCGAGGCGTCCAAGGCGATCCGCGATGAACTTCCTACCGGGCCCGGCGCAGACCACTGCGATTTGCCTCAGTGTCGCGCTTCCGCTGCTGTTGCTGTGCTATGCACGTATCGCTGCCATTGGCGGGGCCGGCCGCCGTTTTCGGCTGGGCTGTCTCAGCGTTATCGCACTTTTCGTGATCACCTGTATCGCGATTCCCGGTCCACGGAATCTCGACGATTTGGTCAGCGGCCTCTTCCTCCTGGCGACGGCGATGATRCTTTGCTACGTCCTGTTCAGCCTGCTGGCCTGGGGCTTTACTCTGACGCTGCTCACGGCGCTCGTCCAGGCCGGACGTCCCCTCACCTCGGAGCAATGGGCTGCCGCCTACATGCAAGGGGGAGATCTCGGCACCTTCGCGCACAATCGATTGAAGCTCCTGATCGGTTCGGGAATGGTGACGACGGCCGATGACAAATTGGCCCCGACGGCCAAGGGGCTCGCTGTGGCGCATCTCGTCAAACTCGTTCGTTTCTCAACGGGTCTTGGATAGCGGCCACGATGTCATTCGCTATCGGTCTCATCGCTGCCGTCGTATTTACCCTGCTGGCGCCCGCCATGCAGTTCATCGCCCGTGTTCAGGGCTGGTCGCTTGCACCGGTGATCCTGCTCGCGATCGCCGCGGTCGTTTCGCATCTTCTTGGCGTGCTGCTCGGCGTGTTGACCCTCCCGCAATTCCGCTACTGGGACGCCGCATCGATCTTCGGCTTTGGCGTCATGGGTTACGTTTTCGCGTTCGGAGCAGTCTACAAATCGGTCTCACTGGACATCCTGCTTGGTCTGGTCGACCGGCCCGGCCGGAAGGCTCCGCTGGCGGACGTCGTGGAACGGCAGGTTCCAGCTCTGTTCCAGGGGCGGACCAAGATCTTGATCGACGGCGGCCTGGTCGAGCAGGCCGACTCGCGCTTTGCCGCGACGGAGGCAGGGCAGATCATGGCAAAACGGATCGGGCGGCTGCGCCATGCCTTCGGCATCGGCGACACCGGACTTTACGATTTCCCCGACTAGTTGCCCGAATGCAACGCCGCGGCGTTGACCTGACCTGTGGGACCGATATTGTTGGCCGCACCCTGGTCACCCAGGGTTGTGGATGGGGTTCCAACAGTATCCAACAGTAAGAGTGGCCGGCAACGGCGGTATGCGATGACACCTTCCAGGGCGGCAAAAAGGCTTACGATCGTCATCCCTGCGCTGAATGAGCAGGACAAGATCGCCGATACCATTGACGGCGTGCTGCCGCTCGCGCGCGAATTGCTGGACGATTTCGAGATCTTCCTGATCGACGATGGCAGCACCGATGCCACCGGCGCGATCATGGACGGGTTCGCGGCCAGGGAGCCGCGGATCATCGTGCATCACAACGCCGAACGGCGGGGCGTCGGCGCAGGCTTCGAATACGCCCTGGCGCGTGCGAAATTCGATTCCATCACCCTCATCCCAGGCGATCACGCCTTTCAGAACGACGGCATCGCCAGGATGTTCAAGGCGGCGGGCGCCGCCGACATCGTCATCACCTATCGCGACAACCAGTCGGACCGCTCCGTCAACCGCTCGATCCAGTCGCATTCGCTGCGCTTCATCCTGAACTGCCTGTTCGGCTTCTGGCTGTCCGACTACCACAGCATGATCGTCTACCCCGTGAAATGGCTGCGCCAGATCGCGGTCAAGGCCGACGGCTATGGCTATCAGATCTGTGCGCTGATCTCGCTGCTCCAGCTCGGCCTCACCCACATCCAGGTCCCCGTGAGCCTGAACGCGGAGCTGAAGGGGYCATCGCGTGCGCTGCGGCTGCGTACCTATTTCGAGCTCGTCGGGACCATCGTCTCGCTGCTCCGCCGCGTTCCGATTCGGGATGTCGATCTCGATCAGGTTCCCGCCAACGCCGGGCCGACCCCCGCACGCTGATCCCCGGCCGAGGGCCCCGATCGCGGGCAACGAGCGCGTGCGCCTGCCGGGGCGATCTTGTCCCCATCCTGCCGATATCTAGTCTAAATGGTTGATTTCGCTGGCAGGAGTGGCAGGGCTCGAACCTGCGACCCCCGGTTTTGGAGACCGGTGCTCTACCAATTGAGCTACACTCCTACGGACCCTGCGTCGCCTTAGGATCACGGCCGCTTTCAAGCACATGGGACGGCCGGATTGCAAGGGAGAAGCGCGCTGCCTTCGCTTGTTTGTGCCGCGCCTTCTGGGCCACAGTTCGCTCCCGATAATAATCTGCCCCCGGGAGTGACCATGACCGCGACAGCCGCCCTTAGCCCCGCCACCGCGCCGAAAACACCGCCTTTGCCTGAAGCCAAGCCCGAGACGCTGGGCCTGTCGCGGCCGCGCCTCCAGGCGATGTCGGACGCCTTCAAGCGCGAGATCGACAAGGGCACCGTCCCCGGAATCACCGTGCTGGTGGCCCGCCGCGGCCAGGTCGGCTGGTTCGAGGCGCTGGGGCGCCAGAGCCCGGCCGCATCGGCGCCGATGGCGCTTGATTCGATCTTCCGGATCTTCTCGATGACCAAGCCGATCGTCTCGGTCGCCGTCATGGCGCTGGTCGAGGACGGCCACCTCCTGCTCGGCGATCCCGTTGCCAAATTCATCCCGGAATTCGCCGACCAGAAGGTCGGCGTGGTCAGCGGCGGCAGGCTGGACCTGGTTCCAGCGAGGCGCCCGATGACGGTGCAGGACCTGCTCCGCCACACCTCCGGCCTGACCTACGAGCACCAGGGCGACGGCCCGGTGCACAAGATCTACCAGGACTCGCGGGTGCGCAGCCGCAAGATCACCAATGCCGAGCACGCGGCGCTGGTGGCGAGCTTCCCGCTGGTCTGCCACCCCGGCGACGAGTTCAACTACAGCCGCTCCACCGACATCCTCGGCCGCATCATCGAGGTCGTCAGCGGCAAACCGCTCGGCGCGTTCTTGACCGAGCGCGTCCTAGCCCCGCTCCAGATGGCCGAGACCGGCTTTGCCACCTCGGAGGCCAATGCCAACAGGCTCGCCGAGCCGTTCGCGGCCGATCCCTGGACCGGCGACAAGGTCGCGCTGTTCAACATGCTGGAACAGCCGGTGATGGAATCCGGCGGCGGCGGCCTCGTCTCCACCACGATGGACTATGCCCGCTTCGCGATGATGCTGCGCAATGGCGGCACGCTCGACGGCAACAGGATCATCGGCCGCAAGACGCTGGAGCTGATGGCCTCCGACCACCTCGGGCCCGAGGTGAAGACCAACGGCACCCTGCTCTCGCCCGGCCACGGCTTCGGCCTCGGCTTCGCCGTGCGCCGCGAGGCCGGCATCGCGCCCTTCCCCGGCAGCGTCGGCCAGTATTTCTGGAGCGGCATTGCGGGGACGTTCTTCTGGATCGACCCAAAGGAGGATCTGTTGGCGGTGTTCATGAGCCAGGGCCCGGGCCAGCGCGATTACACGCGCACGCTGGTGCGGGACCTGGTGTACGCGGYGGTGGATTGAGGGGCGGCGCTTACACGCAACGCTGCGTCTCCACTCTCACCGTCATGCCCCGCGATGACACCRATGAAGGGGCGACGCAATCGCCCCTTCCCGCGCAAGCGCCTCAGCTGATCGTCGCGCCGCCGTCGATCACCATGGTCTGGCCGGTCATGAAGTCGCCGGCCTTCGAGCCCAGGAACACGGCCGCGCCGGCGATCTCGTCGGGGATGCCGATGCGGAGCAGCGGCGAACGCGAGGTCGAGGCCTTCAGGTTCTCCGGATTGTCCCACAGCGCCTTGGCGAAATCGGTCTTGATCAGGCCGGGCGCGATGCAGTTCACGCGGATGTTGTGCTTGCCGTATTCGCAGGCGAGGTTGCGCGCGAGCTGCATGTCGGCGGCCTTCGAGATCGCGTAGGCGCCGAGGATGGTCGAGCCTTTGAGGCCGCCGATCGAGGAGACGATGATGATCGATCCGTCCTTGCGCTCGATCATCTGCGGCACCACCATCGAGATCAACCAGTTGTTGGCGACGATGTTGTTGTCGAGGATCTTTCTGAACTGATCGTCGGAAATGCCGGCGAGCGGACCGTAATACGGGTTCGATGCGGCGTTGCACACCAGCACGTCGATCTTGCCGAAGGCGCGGTTGCTCTCGTCGATCAGGTTTTGCAGATTTTCCTTCGAGGAGATGTTGGCGGCGATCGCGACCGCGGTGCCCTTGCCGAACTTGTCGTTGATCCCCTTCGCGACCTGGTCGCAAACATCGGCCTTGCGCGAGGAAATCACGACCTTGGCGCCGTGCTCGGCCATGCGCTCGGCGATCGCAAGCCCGATGCCGCGCGTCGAGCCGGTGATGACGGCGACTTTCCCCTTCATGTCGAACAAGGTCATGTTTCTCTCCCAGATTGATCTTCGTATTCAGTGTCGTTACGCGGCGATGCGAAGCATCGAACTATGGTGCGCAGGTGCGCACCTGAGGTCTGGTCCTTCGGACCATCCCGGGATGACAACTCACTCAGGCGAGCTTCTTGACTTCAGGTCCCGCAAGCTGGTGCATCTCGGCGTGCGCATCATCCGCGATCCATGGCTGCTGATTGACCATCGGCAGCCGCCAGACCTTGCGCTCCGGACTCGCAAAATAGTCGAGCCGCGTCACCGAGCAATTGTCGATGTCGAACGACAGGCCCCGCTCCGGCTGGCCATCGAGCGCGAGCCCCAGCGCGGCCTTGATGGTGCCGCCATGCGCGACCGCGATGATGTCCTGCCCCGCCGCCTCAGTGTTGATCCGCTCGATGGTGCGGCGCGTGCGGTTGTAGAGATCCATGAAGCTTTCGCCGCCGGGCGCGGGCTCGTTGATGTCGGCGAACCAGCTCGTGCCGACGGGACGGCTGGCGATGAACTGGGCGCGGTTCATGCCCTGCCAGCGGCCGAGATTCTGCTCGGCAAGGTCCGCTTCCCACTTCATCGATGCAGGCCTTGGAAAGCCGGCCGCCCAGATCGCTTCGGCCGTTTGATGCGTCCGCATCAGATTGCTCGAATACCAGACCGCCTTGCGTGGCAGCACCTTGGCAACAGCATTGAACACATAGGTGTCGCTGGTGTCGCAGGCGATATCGCTCTGTCCGTAGATGTTGCCGCCGTCATTGCGCACAGGCGCGTGACGGACCCACCACCACCGTGTCGTGACCACATTCGGCTTGTCTGCGCCTGCCATCGAAACCCTTCCATCCCGTGTAATGTCGCTGTACGTCAGGTGTGAACGTGTCTCAAGACACTTTACCGTTTGAAATCTTGTTTGAAATTCCGTCGCGCGGCAAGCGTCGTGCACGAGCCAAAGGGAGAAACGCATGGGCCGCCTGCAAGACAAATCCGTCATCATCACAGGCGCAGGCAGCGGCATCGGCCGTGCCGCTGCGCTGCTGTTCACCAGGGAGGGCGCCAGGCTGATCGCGGTCGATCGCACCGAGGCGGTGAAGGAGACCGTCGAGGAGGTGAAGAAGGCCGGCGGTGTCGCGGAAGCGATGGTCGCGGATGCGGGTTCCGAGAAGGATGTGATTGCGGTCATCGACAAGGCGGTGAAGACGCACGGCCGGCTCGACGTGATCTGGGCCAATGCCGGCGTCTCCGGCGGGCTCGTCCCGCTCGGCGAGCAAACCGTCGAGCACTGGCAGGAGGTGCTGCGCGTCAATCTGATCGGACCGTTCCTCGCGGTGAAGCACGCGATGCCGCACATGGTGAAGCAGCAGTCCGGCGCGATCGTGCTGACCGCGTCCGTCGCGGGCCTCAAGGCCGGCGCCAGCGGCCATCCCTATGCGGCGAGCAAGGCCGGCGTGATTTCCCTGGTGCAGACCACCGCCTATTCGCTCACCGGCACCGGCGTGCGTATCAACGCGGTCTGCCCGGGCCTGATCGAAACCGGCATGACGAAACCGATCTTCGACCGCGCCAAGGAGCGCGGCACCCAAGACAAGATCGGCCAGCTCAATCCGCTGAAGCGCCCCGGCCAGCCGCACGAGCTCGCGGCGATGGGACTGTTCCTGGCCAGCGACGAAGCCTCGTATGTCAACGGTCAGGCGTTCCCGGTGGACGGCGGCCTGACGGCGTCGATGCCGTATACGGGCAAGCCGGTTTAACACACAGTGTCGTCCCGGCCCCCCGTGCGCAATTGCGCACTAG
>NZ_JBFUES010000403.1:0-6293 GCF_056403875.1 Bradyrhizobium sp. P2_E8 | reverse complement strand
CCTCAGCGGCACCGGCTCGTTGATCATCGACAACGGCGCGACGCTCGAGCTCGCGGGGGCGACGGCGCAAACCATCACGTTCGCTGGCGGCATCGATATGCTCCTGCTCGACAAGGTCGTCGGTCAGAGCTTTACCGGCACCATCGCCGGCCAGTCGACGAAGGCTGGCACATTCACGGTCACAGGCGCAGCTGACATCACGACGTCGAGCGGCGATGCGCTCGACTTCACCGCGTCGGGCGGCACGCTCGCCGCGTCCGCCGACATCATTCTCACGCCCACCGGTGCATTGACCGGTGCCGCCAAGGGCATTGTCGTCACCCAGAATGGCGCAGGCGATATCTCGCTGACGGCGACCGGCAACATTACCGGCCTTGCCGGCAACGGCATCACGCTGCGCGACGGCCCGACCGGCGACGGCGACATCACGGTGAACAACCTCACCGGCAAGGCGACCGGGACCGGTGCGGGGTCGGTCGGTGTGCTCGTCGAGAATTTGAACGCCGCGAATAACGGCGTCATTTCGATCACCCAGCTCGGCGGCGCCGTGGGCGGCGCGTACGGCATCGATGCGCGCACCGAGGGCGGCGGCGACATCATCATTCACGCCGGCGGCACCATCACTGGCAGCTCGATCTACGGCATCCGCTCGCGCAGCTACGGCTCGGGCAGCACGACCGTCACGACGGAGGCCSGCAGCGTCGTCACGTCGGGAAGCTCCGGCATCGTCGCGGTCAACCGGGCGATTTCCCTCGGCGCAGCATCCGGCAGCACCATCACCGTCAACACCTACGGCACGATCAGCTCCGGCAGCAGCCCGAACCAGAGCGGCAATACCCCTGCCGGCATCCAGGCCGGCTACAACGGTGCCACGACCGGCAGCAGTGCCAATACCGGCGTCAACGGCACGGTTGTCGTCAACAATCACGCCAACATCACGGCTGCGGCGGGCTATGGCATTCACGCCTACAACTACGGAAATGGTGACATCACCGTGATCGATGCGGCCGGCACCACGATCGTTGGCGCCGAGGAGGGCATCAGGGCGCAGGCGCTCAGCGGCGGCACCGGTGACGTCAGCGTGACGCTCGGTACCGGTGCGTCGGTGACGGGCACGGCGAGCTACGGCATTTTGGCCTACAGCATCGACCAGGGCGACATCAGCGTCACCATGGCGGCCGGCGACATCATCACGTCAGGTAGCTCCGGCATCGTGGCCGTCAACTATGCGACGGCGATTGCGGATGGTCTCGACAGCACGATCTCCGTGGTGGCGCACGGCACCATTCACTCGGGCTCGGCGCTCAACAACGACGGCACCACGCCGGGCGCGATCATCGCCGGCTACAAGCCGGGCGGCAACGGCGTCTTCTCGAGCGCCGTCACGGGCGACGTCACCGTCGCGAGCGATGCGACCATCACCGCGGATGCCGGCTACGGCATCGAGGCGTTCACCTGGGGCGTCGGCAAGGTCACGGTCACGACTGGCGCGGGCTCATCGATCACCGCGGCGGGCACCGCGATCGGCACCTTCGATCACGGCGGCGGTGACGTCACAGTCACCAACAATGGCTCCGCCACCGGCGCCGTCGGCCTGTCCGCTTTTGCCGCGGGCGCAGGCGCCATCACCATTGTCAACAACGGCCATATCACCGGCACCAGCAGCGTCGGCATCAGTGTCAATCAGAACGGCGTCGCGCCGGACGATCCGGCTGCGACCGGCTCGACGCACATCACCAACACCGGCTCGGTCGTGGGCGCGACCGGCTTTGCGGCGATCTACGTCCAGGAAAACACGACCGGCTCAGCGACGATCGACAATTCCGGCACCATCGGGCCTGCCATCGCCTCCAGCGTGACCTCGTCGACCTATGCCATCTTCGAGACCGGCGGCGCCATCACCATCAACAATACCGGCCACATCAACGGCAACATCTCGGTGGTGAGCGCGACTTTCAACAACAATGCGGGCGGCATCTGGACTGTCGCGGGCAGCAGCGTCTTCGGCAACGTGTCCTCGATCGTCAACGCCGGCGAAATCGATCTGCTCAATGGCGCCTCGATTTCGGTGAACGGAACGGGCATCAGCAATTCCGGCGACATCGACAGCTGGGACGCGGCGTCGATCACGGGCACCATCGTCAACGGCCACCTCATCGAGGTCCACACCGGAACGCTGACGCTGTTCGGCTCGCTGTCCGGCGCCGGCTCGGTCACGATCGACGCCAATGCGACGCTCGAGATCAAGAACGTGGTATCGCAGACCGTCACCTTCGCGGGGGCCGGTGCCGAGCTCGAGATCGACACGGCGACCTTCGGCGGTTCGATCGCCGGCTTCGCCGCCAACGAGAAGATCGACCTGTCGACCATCACCTGGGACGGCGGGACCACGGCGACCTATGACGCGGTCACCGGCAATCTCGTCGTGAGCGACACCCACGGCCACAGCATCTCGCTCAAGCTGATCGGCAACTACAGCGACGCGCATTTCATCACCAGCAGCGACGGCGCCGGCGGCACCATCGTCGAGATCGCCCCGGTCGATGAATGGACCAATCCTGCCGGCGGCGACTGGAACACGGCGTCGAACTGGAGCCTAGGCGTGCCGGCGGCCAGCTCCGACGTGAAGCTGCTCGCCGGAGCCGAACCCTGCACCGTCGACAGCGCGGGCAACGTCACGATCCACGACCTCACCGTCGCCTCCGACGTGACGCTGCTGACCGAGCCCGGCACCGTGTTCACGGTGACGGGCAACGTGGTCGACAATGGCCTGATCGAGGCCGGCCCGTTCTCCGGAAACGACGTTTCGAACATCGACATCAAGGGCAACGTCAGCGGCACCGGAGCGATCGAGATTTCCAACAAGGCCGTCGTGGAGATCGAGGGCTCCGTGTCGGGGATCGTCGTCTACTACGACAACGGCCTCGGTACCCTGGTCCTGGACCATGCCAAGGCTTTCCACGGACTCATCTCGGGCTCTCCGGCCGGGGCTCCGCTGTCGTCCGGCAACGAGATCGACATGAAGGACCTCGCCTGGACGTCCTCGATGTCGGCGCAGGCCCAGTACAATTCGGACACCAACGTCACGACCGTCGATTTCTACAACGGCGCGGCCACCGTCACCCTGTCGTTCCTCGGCAGGGACCTGAATTGGCACCTTCAGAGCGACGGTCATGGCGGCACCACCGTTTATGATCCGCTCGCCGACGCGCCCATGACGATCGAGACCGGCGCGGTGCTGAACCTCAGCGAGGCTTCCGCACAGAGCGTGACCTTCGCCAACGGGACCGGAACCACCGGCACCTTCGCGATCGAACACGCCGCCGATTTCACCGGCGTCATCAACGGCTTTGCGGGTGACGGCACCACCGCCAATTCGGATCTCATCGACCTCAAGGACATCGGCTTCTCGAGCCTGACCGGGGTGACCTACACCGAAAACGTCGACCATCTGGGCGGAACGCTGACGCTGTCCGACGGGACCGACACCGCAACCATCAAGTTTGCCGGGAGCTACAGCATCGACAGCTTCCATTTCGCCAGCGACGGCCACGGCGGCACGCTGATCGTCGATCCGCCCACGGGACCCACCCTCGTCGGGACCAACGGGCAGGACCAGTTCGCCTTCACGAATTCGACGCTGCCAGTTCAGAGCACCATCATCGATTTCGAGCTGGGCCAGGACAAGATCGACCTGCAGAAGTTTGCCAACATCCAGTCCTTCGGCGACCTCGGCATCACGCAACAGGGCGCCGACACGCTGGTCACGCTCGACGATCACCAGTCGATCCGCCTGAAGAATCTCGTGGCAGGCAGCCTGCACGCCAGCGATTTCATCGTCGCGAACCATGCCTGACGGTCGTTCCCCCGGTTCGGCCACGGCCCTCGTCCGCGGCCGATTCCGGTATCAAAGACGTAGCTGATTGCGTATTGTCGCCCGAATATCGGACGAAGGTGAGCTGCGGGAAATTCAGGCGATATGAAGCGTCTCAAAATCCTCCGGCGGTGGTTTGCGCGGAAGTTCGGCTTTGCGCGGCTGATGTGCCTGGCGCTGCTGGTCGTCTTCGCCGGTGCTCGGCTCTGGGACCCGCCGCCGATCCAGGAATTGCGGCTGCGCACCTTCGACATGTTCCAGCTGATCGATCCGCGCCACAAGACGGCGCGGCCGGTCACCATCGTCGACATCGACGACAAGAGCCTCGCCAAGCTCGGCCAGTGGCCGTGGCCGCGCACGCGGATCGCCGATTTGATCCAGAACCTCACCAGCAACGGCGCGGTCGCGATCGGTTTTGACGTGGTGTTCTCGGAGGCCGACCGGCTCAACCCGGATCTGGTCGCGAGCCAGATGCGCTATCTGGACGAAGCCACCCGTGCCAAGCTGCGCGAGCTGCCGAGCAACGACCAGATCCTCTCGGAAGCGATCAAGCGCTCGCGCGTGGTGCTGGGCGAGACCGGGCAGTCGGAGATCACCTCGGAGATCGACAAGACGCTTCCCTTCACAGGGGTGGCGACGGTCGGCGAGGAGAATGCCGAGAAGTTTCTGTTCGAATTCCCCGGCCTGTTGCGCAATGTGCCCGTGATCGAGAAGGTTGCCGCCGGTCGCGGCCTGTTCACGATCAGGACCGAGCGCGACGGCCTGATCCGCCGCGTGCCGATGGTGATGCGCGCCCAGGGCAACATCATGCCCTCGCTCAGCCTGGAGATCCTGCGGGTCATCACCAGCACGCCGACGCTGCTGGTCCGGACCGACAAGTCCGGCGTGCGGTCCATCCGCCTCAAGGGCGTGGAGATCCCGACCGACAGGAACGGCCAGCTCTGGGTGCACTACGCCCGCTATGATCCCTCGATCTACGTCTCCGCTGCCGACGTGCTCGACAACACGGTGCCGCCGAGCAGGATCGCCGGCAAGCTGGTGCTGGTCRGCACCTCCGCGGTCGGGCTGAACGACATCAAGACCACCCCGGTATCCCGGGCGATGCCGGGTGTCGAGATCCACGCTCAGGTGCTGGAGAGCGTGCTCAGCGGCGCGGTGATCTCCCAGCCGAACTACGCGCTCGGCGTCGAGCTGCTCGCCGCGCTCGTCATCGGCCTGCTCGTCATCACCTTCACGCCGAATCTCGGCCCCGTGCGCCTGGTGCTCGCGGGCGCGATGTTCGCTGCCATCCTCGTCGGTGTGTCCTGGTTCTTCTACGCGCAGTACCGCTACCTCATCGACTTCACCTATCCGCTGCTGTCGACCACCGCGATCTATCTGACGCTGATCTTCGCCAGCTTCGTGCACGAGCAGCGCCAGCGCGTGCAGATCCGCGGCATGTTCGCGCAGTACATGTCGCCGGTTCTGGTCGAGCAGCTGGCGCAGTCGCCGGAAAAGCTCGTGCTCGGCGGCGAGGAGCGCGAGATGACGATCATGTTCTCCGACGTGCGCGGCTTCACCACGATTTCGGAGAGCTACAAGCAAGATCCGCAAGGCCTGATCACGCTGATGAACCGCTTCCTGACGCCGCTGACCGACGTGATCATCGATCAGAAGGGCTACATCGACAAGTACATGGGCGACGCCATCATGGCGTTCTGGAACGCGCCGCTCGACGATGCCGAGCACGAGGTCAACGCCTGCGAAGCGGCGATCCAGATGCTCGAGCGGATCGACGCGGTCAACAAGGACCGCGAGCAGGAGGCCGCTGACGGCGGCCACGTCTATATCCCGCTCAATGTCGGCATCGGCATCAACACCGGCATCGGCGTGGTCGGCAACATGGGCTCCGATCTGAAGAAGAACTATTCGGTGCTCGGCGACAGCGTGAACTTGGCCTCGCGGCTCGAGGGACAGTCGAAGGAGTACGGCTTTCCCATCATCGTCGGCTCCAGGACCGCGCTCGCCGCCAAGGACAAGTTCGCGATCCTCGAGCTCGACTTCATCATGGTCAAGGGCAAGACCGAGCCGGAGGTGATCTACGCCATCGCCGGCCGCGAGGACGTTATGCATTCGGGCCCCTTCCAGCGCCTGCGCAACGTCACGATCGAGATGCTCGGCTGCTACCGCAACCGCGACTGGCAGGGCGCGCTGGACGCCATAGAGCGCGGCCGTCGCAGCGAGGACGCCGACACGCTGGAAAAATTGTTCAAGCTCTACGAAGCCCGGATCAAGGATTTCCAGATCAATCCGCCGGCGGAAGGCTGGAACGGGGCATATGCGCTGCTGACGAAGTAGCGGGGGCAGGCGTGTGGTTTGAAAGCAGCCACACACTCGCTGTCGTCAGGCTTTCGCCAGGACGACGGCGGAGGGTTTTGCT
>NZ_JBFUES010000402.1:0-6326 GCF_056403875.1 Bradyrhizobium sp. P2_E8 | reverse complement strand
TGACTGAACGTCAGGAGCTCGCGTTCAGCACGGTCACAGCGCGACGGTTCTGCGACCAGCAGGAGATATCGTTACAGACGGCGACCGGGCGCTCCTTGCCGTAGGAGATCGTGCGCATGCGGTTCGGATCGATGCCGCGCGAGGCGAGGAACGAACGCACCGACTGGGCTCTGCGGGCGCCGAGGGCGATGTTGTATTCGCGGGTGCCGCGCTCGTCGGCATGACCTTCGATGGTGAAGCTGTAGCGCGCATAGGTCTGCAGCCACTGCGCCTGCTTCTCCAGGGTCACGATCGCCTGCGGGGTCAGATCGGTCTGGTCGCTTTCGAAGAACACGCGGTCGCCCACGTTGACGACGAAGTCCTGCTGGCTGCCCGGCGTCGCCGCGTTGGCCATCGCATCCGCAGCAGAGTTCTTGTTGGCGCAGGCGCCCATCGACAGCGCGACAGCAAGCACCGCGGCCAGCTTCAATCCCTGGAGGATACGCATAGGATGTTTCATTCCGGAGCCTCCACGCTCACGTTAGTCCACTGCTGTCCGGTCTACAGGGGGTTGGTTAAGCGAACGTTCCGTCAACCTTGATGGGATGTTGCCAGAGCCGGTCAAATGCCCCCCACCCGGCGAAAAGCACCCGTCATGGTTAATGGGTTGTAAATGTGGCGCGAGGGTGAAGGCAAGCCGCGTTAACCGGCAAAATGGCTGGACTTGCTTGAATTTTGGCCTGAGCCCGGGAAATCCCGGAGCGCCTTCGATCAGTCGGCCCCGCCGGAATCAGGCGTGAGCGGCATCCGGCACCAGCAGCGGCTGCTGCGGCGGCAACTGGCGCTGCGCGCTGCGCCCGAACAGCATCCGCCGCTCGAAGGCGGTGGACCGCATGATCGGATAACGCTCGAACACCTTCTTGCGGAAGGTCGGGAAATCCGCCGCCATCAGTCCGAACGGCTTGGTGAGACCGGGAACCAGCCTCGGCTCGGCAATGGTCTCATGCAGAAACACCCGCCGGTAGAAGGCCTGATGCTCGGGACGCACGATCGCGAGGCCGAGATCGGCATTGAAATGCTCGCAGGCCATGTAGGCGAGCCGGGTCGTCAGATAGGGCAATTCCGGAACCCGCTTCACCTGGTCGGGATCGGCGACGAACCGCGTGGGGTCGATCATGACCTCGCCGCGATCGAGTCGCGGCAGAAGGATCTCGGGAAAGACATCGGCCGAGGTCGACTGCCGCCATTCCGATGTCAGCACGCTGATGCGCACGGAGCTGCAAAGCTCGCCGTGGAGATAGACGCCGAAGGTCCACGCATTCGGCAGTTCGTCATACTGGTCGGTGACGCGCGCGTCCGCAGATTCCTTGACGGCACCTTCGCGCAGATAGGCGCGGTAGCGGAGATTGTAGATCTTCTCCTTCTCGGCCGCCGTGTCGGCGAGATGATAATCGACGTCGGTCAGGAGCTCTGCACCCCGTCCAACAGCCGAAATGATCGCTCTGGCTGAGGACTGCATTCCAACTCCTTACCCATCACCACTCAACGCATGCGCGCGGAACAACCTCCACGCGCGTGATGATTTATTAACAGCTTCTTAACAATGAAGCAAAGCAATCGAAAGGTTAGGGTTAACTCTCCGTAGCACTACGGTGCCCGGCAACAGACTGAAATGGCGGGAAAATCTCGGAAGCGGCGTTAGGCGAAGGAACGCGAGCCGACGACCTGGAGCACGGGTTCGTCGCGCCGGCCATGCGAGGCGTTGAGGAGCTGGCGCATCCGCACGGCGGGCACCGGACGGCTGAACAGATAGCCCTGCGCCTCGGAGACGGTGCCGTCGGCGCTGATCAGCTCGAGCTGCTCGTTGGTCTCGATGCCCTCGACCACGACCGCCATGCCGAGATCGGCGGACAGCCGCGCCACGCCGCGCAGCAGCGTCAGCGGCCGGTCGGTGTCGATGCCTTCGAGGAAGGAGCGGTCGATCTTCACCTTCTGCATCGGGAAATTATGCAGGTAGCTGAGGCTCGAATAGCCGGTGCCGAAATCGTCGAGCGAGATGCGCACGCCGAGCGCATGCAGCTGCGACAGGATGTCGTGGGTGAGCTGGGTGTTGCGCAGCAGCGAGGATTCGGTGATCTCGATCTCCAGCCGATGCGCCGGCAGGCCCGAGACCTCCAGCGCGTAGCGGATCTCGCTCAGCACGTCGCGCTGGTGGAATTGCTGCGGCGAGAAGTTGACGGCGACGCTGACGCCCTCCGGCCACTTCATGCATTCCATGCAGGCGCGGCGCAGAATCCAGCGGCCGAGATCGACGATCAGGCCCATGTCCTCGGCGACCGGGATGATGTCGACCGGCGACACCGTGCCGCGCACCGGATGATTCCAGCGCAGCAGCGCCTCGCAGGTGGTGATCTTGCCGGACTTGAGATTGACCAGCGGCTGGTAGAACAGCTCGAACTCCTCGTTGGCGAGCGCCTTGCGCAGGTCGAGCTCGAGGATGCGGCGGGCCTCGACGGTCGCCGCCATCTCGTCGCGGAAGAAGCAGAAGGTGCCGCGGCCGTCGGCCTTGGCGCGGTAGAGCGCCATGTCGGCGTTCTTGAGCAGCGTATCGGCGCTGATGCCCTCCGGCGAGGTCAGCGCGATGCCGACGCTGGCGCCGATCTCGACCAGGTGATTGTCGATGCGGTAGCGCTCGCTCAGCCGCTCGACGATGCGGCGGGCAAGGCTCGCGGCATCCTCGGGCGTGCTGATGTCCTGCTGGAACACGACGAACTCGTCGCCGCCGAAGCGGGCGACGAAATCCTCCGGCCGCAGCATCTCGCGCAGGCGGTTGGCGACCGCGCACAGCAGCTGGTCGCCGCAGGGATGACCGAGCGTGTCGTTGACCTGCTTGAACTGGTCGAGGTCGATGAACAGCAGCGCGGAGAGCCGTTCGGCATGGTGCGAAATCGCCAGCAGCCGCTCGATCTCGTCGCGGAAGGAGACCCGGTTGGGCAGCGCGGTGAGCTCGTCATAGCGGGCGAGATGGCTGATCCGGGCTTCCGCGTTGGTGCGTTCGGTGATGTCTTCCAGCAGCAGCACGGTGCCGCCGCCGGTCATCGGCTGGAAGGTCCAGGAGAGGGAGCGGCCGCGCGTGGGATTCGGATCGGCGGTGACGATCTCGCGGATCCGCGCGTGCTCGATCTCGGCCAGGATCTGGTTGCCGCTCTCCGCCGAGATGGAGCCTGCGGCGACGCAGGCCGACACGATGTCGGCGGCGGTGGCGCCGCGCTTGACCAGGTCCTCGGGCAAGCTCATCAGTTCGCCGAAGCGATGGTTCATCACCGCAAGGCGCCCATCGGCGCGAAACATGCACAGGCCGTGCGGCATGTTGTTGAGCGCGGTATCGAACTGGCTCGCCAGCGCGGATTCGCGGAAGCTCGAGGTCAGCGCCTTGACGAAGATCGCATGCAGGCTGAGGTTGATGTTCTTCAGGCCGATGAAGAAGAACACGAGCAGGATGGCAAGACCGATGTGATAGAAGCCGCCGTGCAGGAGCAGCGCGAGCGACATCGGACCGCACGCCAATGCGACGTGCCACTGGATCACCCGGGGCTGGCCGTAATTGCGGGCGGCGCCGCCGGCGGTATAGCCGATGCCGATGGCGACACAGAGCATGTCGGCCACCGGATCCTCGTTGTTGTAGATGACGACGAAGGCCCAGATGCCGAGCACCGCCGCATAGCTGAGCGCGCCGATCCAGTAGCGCGGCTCCAGATGCTTGGCTTCTTCGAATGACAATGGGCGCGTACGGTTTTCGTATCCGCGCATCTGGAACGCGCGTGCTGTGCCGATGGCGATCAGCAGAAATGCGAGCGGCCACAGCCAGACATCGCCGGTCTTCAGCGCAGTCATCACCGCGGCCACGGCCGCAGAGGCCGAGCCCAGGAAAATCGCCCAGAAATTCTGCACCATAGAGTTGATGAGAGCGGCGTAGAGTATCGGCTCCAGCTCGTCTCGATCGCTCTGCTTCTGGTCGGCCAGCTGCATCGGCTTGTTACGCGTCCTGTTTGGCGCGTACTTTTACCCAGCCCAGGTGAAGCTTTCCTGAGGGAACATCGTTAAAGGCGGGTTGTTTTTCGGCAATAGCGAACCTATTTCTGCTGAAATATCAATCAACTAGGCAAGCCTTGCCGGGCGCAAGGTGAAGGAAAGCTTGCCTTCCGCCCAGAAAGCGAAAAAATCGGTGTGATTTTTCGAAAAGATCGCGCGTCCGAAGACGCGATCTATTGACCCGCCGTCGAAGACAATAGCGGCGACCATGCCGGGTCGGAGGCGAAGCCCGGCGTCGGCACCTTCAGCTCGTTGCGGCCGGAGATGTCGACGGAGTACAGCGATGGCCCGCCATTGCCGCCGGGATCGCGGAAGAACATCAGCACGCGGCCGTTCGGCGAGAAGGTCGGGCCCTCGTTGTGGAAGCCGGAGGTGAGGAGCCGCTCGCCGGAGCCGTCCGGCTTCATGACGCCGATCGAAAACTGCCCGCCGCCCTGCCTGGTGAAGGCGATGTAGTCGCCGCGCGGCGACCACACCGGCGTCGAATAGCTGGCGTTGGTGTCGTCCTTGGAGAAGGAGATGCGCTGCGCAGCTCCCCCGCCCGCCCCCATCACGTAGATCTGCGACCTGCCGCCGCGATCGGACTCGAAGCAGATGCGGGTGCCATCCGGTGAGTAAGACGGAGAGGTGTCGATCGCCGGCGTGTCGGTGAGGCGCGTGGTCGAGCGCGAGCGCAGATCCATCACGAACAGGTTGGAATTGCCGCCCTGCTGCAGGCTCATGATGACGCGCTGGCCGTCGGGCGAGAAGCGCGGCGCAAAGGTCATGCCGGGGAAGTTGCCGACGATCTCGCGCTGGCCGGTCTCGATGTTGAAGAGATAGACCTTCGGATCGCCCTGCCCGAACTCCATATAGGTGATCTCTTGCGAGTTCGGCGAGAAGCGCGGCGTCAGCACGAGGTCTGAGCCGCGGGTCAGATAGCGCACATTGGCGCCGTCCTGGTCCATCATGGCGAGCCGCTTGACGCGGCGCTCCTTCGGCCCGGACTCGTCGACGAACAYCACGCGGCTGTCGAAATAGCCCTTCTCGCCGGTCAACTTCTCATAGATCTGATCGGAGATGATATGGGCGATACGGCGCCAATATTCCGGCGAGGTGAAATATTGCTGGCCAGCGAGCTGCTGGCCGGTGACCACGTCCCACAGGCGGAATTCGGCCTTGAGGCGGCCGTCCGGCTGCCGCGTCATGCGGCCGGTGACGAGCGCCTGCGCATTGAGGGTCTTCCAGTTCTCGAATTGCGGCGCGACGTCGATGTTGCTGATGCGCTCGATGAAGGCGGCCTGGTCGATCGGGGCAAACAGGCCCGAGCGCTTCAGATTGTTGGTGATGACCTGCGTGACGCCGTTGCCGACGTCACCGTCGGCGGGCGAGCCCGGCACGAAATTGCTGATCGCGATCGGGATCGGCCGAAACTCCGTGGGATCGATGCGAAGCCGTCCCTGCGGCTGCTGAGCGAAGGCCTGTCCGCCTCCGAGCATCGCAAGTGTCGATCCTGTCAGGGTCATGAAGCGGCGGCGATTCATCGAGCGGACGTCATTCATTGCAAAGTTCTTTTGTTCGGATGTCACAACATATCTTTCAGGCCGAAAGTCATCGGAATGAGCTTCCAACTCTCGTACTGCTGCTTCGGCATGAATGAATAGACCTGGCACTGCACGATGGCGCGCTTGGCGCTCTCGGCCACCGCCTGGGCGATCGAGCGCGACGGCCCCCGCACCGCGACAACGACGGGCTCGGATGCGAGCGATCCGTCGATCTTCATGGGAATGTCGATGTCGGCTTCGTACTGGTCGGCGTCCTGCCCGTTATAGGTCGGCGTGAAGCAGCGCTTGACCGCGCCCTGGAATGCACCTCGCCAGGTCGCGACGTTGTTGGCGGCCGTCCCGGTCGCCGATCCCAGCGCGGCGGACGCATTCAGCGCCGAGCCGGTGAGCTCGTGCCGGGTCGCAGCGCGCTTGTCGAGGTCGCGCTGGATCTGCGCGGGATCGAAGCTGCGCTCCTTGGGCTTCGGCTGCTGCTGCGGCTGCACCGCGGCGACCTTCTGCTCCACGGGCTTGGGCGGCGGCTTCTTGGTGTCCAGCTTCTTCTGGAGCTCGGCGATCGGATCTTCCTTGGCCGGATCAGGCTTTTTTTCCGGCGGCTTCGGCTCTTCCTTGGGCTTCGCCTCGGCGACCGGCTTCGGCGGCTCGGGCTTCTACTCGACCGGTTTCTCGACGGGTTTGGGCGGCGGCTCGGGCGTCGAGTTGGTCTTGATC
>NZ_JBFUES010000401.1:0-6334 GCF_056403875.1 Bradyrhizobium sp. P2_E8 | reverse complement strand
GGTCGTATCGGATCCAGCTCGCTGAACGGAAATCTCGTGCTGACGGGCGACAGCTATGACGACTATCAGGCCTCGATCAAGCGCATGCAGATGCCGCGCTGCTGGCGCGTGTTCGGCCGTCATGCCGGCGCGCGCTTCGAGATCGCCACGGATGTCAYGCGCGCGCATGAGCTGCTGGACGTGATGGATGCCCAGCAGCAGGCGCGCATGCGCAAGCTCGGCTCGCGGTTCGTCCTCAACGACGATACGCATGCCCGATTCTATCGCGAGGTCGCGCGCCAGGGCGTTGCGGATGGCTATGCCGTCGTCTCGGCGCTGGTGTGCGACGAGGGCGTCGTTGCCACCACGCTCGGCGTCAGGCATGGCGCGACCTACTTCCTGCTGCGCATCAGCCACGCCGGCGATGCATGGTCGAGCTGCTCGCCGGGGCTGCTCGTCACCGAACGCACCATGGCGGCGCTGCATGCACAGGGCGTGCGCCGTTTCGATCTCAGCATCGGCAACCAGGACTACAAGCGCCGCTTCGGCGCCGAGCCGGTGCCGTTGACCGACGTCAGCGTCGCGCTGTCCTGGCGCGGCGCTCCTTACGCATGGCGCGACCATGCTGCGCAAGGCCTGCGCCGCCACCCCAGGCTCGCCGCCGTCGCGGCGCGGGCGATCGGCAAGGGCACGCGCTGACAGGCGCCCCCCTGTTCGCTCATCATCTCGAAAGGCCTGCGCAGAAGGCATCCAGCAACGCGCGACCCTGTGGCCAGTCGCCAAGCCCGCTCGACGCATTGATGTGGCCGAGGGCGCCCGGCGCGATCAAGCCGGACTGCCAGGCGCTCGCCCGTCGCTGGGTCACCTCGAGCTCGCCATAGGGATCATTCGTGCTGACGATGATGAGCGAGGGAAAGCGCAGCGTGCGGTCCGGGACCGGCTTGAACGAGGCGGCTTCCAAGGGGAAATTGCCGCCGTCCGGATCGGGGACCGCGACCAGAAACGCACCCGCAATCGCGGATGGGAAGCGAGCGGCCCAGTGCACCACCAGCAGGCAGGCAAGGCTGTGTGCAACCAGCACAGGCGGCTTCGCGCAGTGCCCGACCGCTCGCTCCAGGGATTGCTCCCAGTCATGGAGGTCGGGCTGGTCCCAGCTCGCCGGCTGAAATCGCGTGAAGCGCGCGTCGGTGCGCTCCCAGAGCGTCTGCCAATGGGTGTCTCCGGAGCCGCCGAGGCCCGGCAATGTGATGATGTCGTGCATGATCGTCCCGTGATATCTGAGGTGACGCTGCAGTGTGGCCGATCCCGGTCCTGCATCACATGGCAAGTCATCGGCGGAATCGACCGTCTGCCGATGATCTCAAGGCGGAATGGAGAATTTTGTTGGATCGCTTCGGGAGCATCGATGCCAAGGACTTGAAGATCCTGGAGACGCTGCAAGCCAATGCGCGCGTGCCGTTGTCCGAGCTTGGCCGTTCCGTGGGGCTGTCCCAGCCGGCCGTCTCCGAACGCGTCAAGCGGCTCGAGGAAGCCGGAATCATCGAAGGCTACGGCGCCCGCATCAACCCGCGCGCCCTTGGGCTCGGCCTGATGGCGCTGGTGCGCCTGCGCACCTCGCATGAGCACATCAAGACCTGCCTCAAACGGTTCAGCGAGATTCCCCACATCGTCGAAGTCCATCGCGTGACCGGCGATGACTGCTTCGTGCTGAAGGTGCTGGTTCCGGCGCCGGAAGATCTCGAGACGATCGTGGATCGTATTGCCGGCTTCGGTGCTGTCACGACCTCGCTGGTGCTGCGGAGCGAACCGGCGCGGCCGATCGGCAAAGACCTTATCAGGAAGAAAGCCGAGCGCGGTTGAGGCGCGGCCTGCGCGATCGACAGGTCACCACGCCGTCACAAAGCCCTCGATTGCGCAGAGCTTCCGATTATCGCGCGCGTTGTGTTATCGTCGCCTCTGTTTCCCGGAGGCGACATGGAAGATCGTTCGGCAAAATATCGCGCATTCTATGCGCAGTTGATCTGCGCCGCGGCGAAGACCGCGGATCCCCGTATCGAGGAGGCCTTTCGGACCGTGAGGCGCGAGCCTTTCGTCGGGCCCGGGCCGTGGTCGATCGCTCTCGGCGGCCACCCCTATGTCGTGACGCCCGATGATGATCCCGCGTTCCTCTATCAGAACACGCTGCTGGCGCTCGACAGCACGCGTGGTCTCAATATCGGGATGCCCGGTGCGCACGCCTACTGGCTCAGCGGCTGCGCCGTCAGGGAAGGCGAGACCGTGATCCAGATCGGCGCGGGCAGCGGCTATTACACCGCGATCCTGGCGCATCTCGTCGGCCCCGGCGGCCGCGTCTATGCCTACGAGATCGACGAACGTCTGGCGGGGCTTGCGCGCGCGAATCTGAAGGACATCGCCCATGCGGACGTGCGCGACCGTTCGGGCATCGCGTCCGATCTGCCCAAAGCYGACGTGATCTATGTCTGCGCGGGCGCGGCGCAGCCTGCCGCCGAATGGCTCGATGCGCTGCGGCCCGGCGGGCGGCTGGTGTTTCCGCTCGCGCCCGAAGGCATGCTCGGCGGCATGCTGATGATCACGCGCCCGGACGACGGCGCGGTCTGGCCGGCGAAATTCCTCAGCCGTGCCCAGTTCATCGGCTGCGCGGGATTGCAGGATGCGGACGCCGGCCGGCGATTGGCCGACGCGTTCGCGAGGGGATGGGAGAGCGTGCAGTCGTTGCGGAGAGATGGCGCGCCCGACCAGACATGCTGGTTCGCCGGTGAGGGCTGGTGGCTGTCGACGGCGCCTGCGCCTGTTCTTACAAATCCTACTCCGTCCCACGCCGACATCACGCAGGCCTAGCGGTCACACGCGCCTTACGACCGCGTGCACCCGGCGCACTGAAAACGGCCGCGCGAGGCCCGAAACAGGCTGCGGCAATACCAGCGGCGCGCCAGCGCCTGCGCGGGCCTGCGGATCATCTGCGCTATCAACAAGAGTTCGAAAGCCATTCGTATCGCTTTTGATCAAATATCCTGCCCACAGAGATGGGGCGGCATTCCCGAATGAGAATGCCGCCCGCGTCGCATCAGCCATGCAGTCGATCGTAAAGCTTAACTGCGAGGCTCAGCCGTGCAGCTAGCCGTGCAGCTTCTTGGCGGTCTCCGCGATCTGGCGCCCCTGATAGCGCGCGCCGGCGAGCTCGTTGGCGCTGGGCTGGCGGCTGCCGTCACCGCCGGTGATCGTGGTGGCGCCGTAGGGCGCGCCGCCGGTGACTTCGTCGAGCTTCATCTGGCCGGCGAAGCCGTAGTTCATGCCGACCACGACCATGCCGAAATGCAGGAGGTTGGTGATGATCGAGAACAGCGTCGTCTCCTGGCCGCCATGCTGGGTCGCGCTGGACGTGAAGGCGCCGCCGACCTTGCCGTGCAACGCGCCCTTGGCCCAGAGCCCGCCGGCCTGGTCGAGGAAGTTGGCCATCTGCGAGGCCATCCGGCCGAAGCGGGTGCCGGTGCCGACGATGATCGCGTCGTAATTGGCGAGGTCCTCGATCTTTGCGATCGGCGCGGCCTGGTCGACCTTGTAATAGGAGGCTTTCGCGACCTCGGCCGGAACCAGCTCGGGCACGCGCTTGATGTCGACGGTGACGCCGGCTTCGCGCGCGCCTTCGGCAACGGCATTGGCCATCGCTTCGATATGGCCGTAGGCGGAATAATACAGGACGAGAACTTTGGTCATGGTGGTCTCCGTTTCAGATTTAATGGATTGATCGGGTTGGGGTCGTCGTGCCCAAGCAAAAGCGCGAAGCGTCTTCGCGCTAGATGTCCCGGGCATAAGGGAGAGAGTCGTTACGCCGCGTCGACAAGCACGAGCTCTGAATCCTCCAGAGCGGTGATCTTCAGCCTGCTCTCGTCGCGGATCGCGRCGCCGTCGCGGGCGTTGACGCGCACGCCGTTGATCTCGACTGAGCCCGCCGCGGGCACCAGATAAAGATGCCGCGACTTCTGCGGCTCGTACTCCGCGCTTTCGCCGGCCTTCAGCGTGGTGGCGAGCACCCGGGCATCGGCGCGGATCGGCAGTGCGTCCGCGTCGTTCTCGAAACCGCTCGCGATGGTGACGAGCTTGCCGGAGCGGTCTGCCTTCGGGAACGGCTTCGAGCCCCAGGTCGGCTGTCCGCCGCGCGTCACAGGCTCGATCCAGATCTGGAAGATCCGGGTCTTGCTCGGCTCGAGATTGTACTCGGAATGGCGGATGCCGCTGCCGGCGCTCATCACCTGCACGTCGCCCGCCTCGGTGCGTCCCTCGTTGCCGAGGCTGTCCTGATGGGTGATCGCGCCTTCGCGCACATAGGTGATGATTTCCATGTTGGCATGGGGATGGGCGGGAAAGCCGGTGTTCGGCGCGATCTCGTCGTCGTTCCACACCCGCAAGGCACCGTGACCCATGTTGTCCGGATCGTAATGGCTTGCGAAGGAGAAGTGATGCTTGGCCTTGAGCCAGCCGTGATCGGCGCCGCCGAGCTTCGCGAAAGGTCTGAGTTCGATCATGTGCGTAATTCCTTGGGTTGAACGGGTGACGCCTTGCTCAGGCGCCGAACCCGCCGTCGACATTGAGCACGGTGCCGGTGACGAAGGAGGCCTCCGGGCTTGCGAGGAAGACCACGCCGGCGGCGACTTCCTCGGGGCGGCCGAAGCGCTGGAGCGCATGCTGCTTGCGCTGGGCTTCCGCGAAGTCGCGGTCGTCGTCCGGGTTCATGTCGGTGTTGATCGAGCCGGGCTGCACGACGTTGACGGTGATGCCACGCGGGCCGAGGTCGCGCGCCGCGCCCTTGGTGTAGCCGACCACGGCCGCCTTGGTGGCGACGTAGTCGGCAAGGCCGGGGAATGAGGCGCGGTCGGCCAGCATCGAGCCGACCGTGACGATGCGACCGCCTTCGCCCATCAACTGCGAGGCGGCGCGGATCGCCGCGATCACGCCGTGCACGTTGACCGAATCCTGGCGGGCGAGGGCGTCGGTGTCGGCGTTGGCATCGTCGATCGCGCCGCCCGCGGCGACGCCGGCATTGTTGACGAGAATGTCGAGATGGCCGAATTCCTTGGCGACGTCGCTGACGAGCTTCGTGACGTCCTTGGCCGAGGCCTGGTCGGCCTTGAAGGCACGGGCCTTGACGCCCCTGGCCTTCAGCTCAGTGACGACGGCCTCAGCCTTGTCGGGCGAGGCGACATAGCTGATGGCGACATCCGCGCCTTCATCGGCGAGTGCACGGGCGGAGGCCGCGCCGATGCCGCGCGAGCCGCCGGTGACGAGGGCAACCTTGCCTGAGAGCTTCTTGGTCATTGGATTTCTCCATTCCCTGGGTTTGCGATTGACCCTTGGATAAGCGTTCGCCCGTGGTATAAAAATAGAAACTGTCGAAACACATTGTTTCCTAAATAGCCCGATTGGACCGGCCCCATGGCAAAACTCCCCGATTTCGAGGCGCTCGCGATTTTCGCAAAAGTCGTGGAATTACGGTCGTTTGCGGGAGCCGCGAGCGAGCTCGCGATGTCCAAGGCGACGGTGTCGAAGGCCGTCACCCGGCTGGAGGAGCGGCTCGGCGCCCGGCTGTTCAACCGCACCTCGCGCCGGCTCGCGCTGACCGATGCCGGGCACAAGCTCGCCGAACGGGCGACGCGCCTGCTCGTCGATGGTGAGGCGGCGGAGAACGAGGCGCTGGCGCAATCGGTGGCGCCGCGCGGCCTGGTGCGGCTCGCCGTGCCCATGACGTTCGGGATCAAGGCGGTTGCGCCGCTGCTGCCGGAGTTCTTCGAAACCTATCCGGAGGTCTCGGTCGATCTGCACCTGAGCGATGCGACCATCGACCTGATCGGCGAGGGCTTCGACATGGCGGTGCGGATCGCGCGGCTGCCGGATTCCTCGCTGATCGCGCGCCGGCTGTTCACCATGCCGCGGTTCACGGTGGCGGCGCCGTCCTACCTCAAGCGCCACGGCCGCCCGACGCATCCGATGCATCTGGCCGAGCACAAATGCTTCAGCTACGCCTATCTCTCGACGCCCAATGTCTGGCACTACACCAATTCCGCCGGCGAGCAGGCGAGCGTGCGCCCGGGCGGGCAGCTTCGCGTCAACAACGGCGAAGCGGTGATGCCGGCGCTGATCGCCGGCCTCGGCATCGCCGAGCTTCCCGAATTCATCGTCGGCGAGGCCATCTCCTCCGGCGAGGTCGAGGTGATCCTGAAGGACTGGAAGCAGGCCGAAGGCGCCGTGCACCTGGTGACGCCGCCCGGCGGCCCGCGCCCCGCGCGCGTCGAAGCCCTCGCCGATTTTCTCGCGGCAAAGCTGCCAGGCACCTGCAAGC
>NZ_JBFUES010000400.1:0-6341 GCF_056403875.1 Bradyrhizobium sp. P2_E8 | reverse complement strand
ATCTGCGGCTGCTGCCGCTGCTGCTGCAACGGTTCGAGATCGCCGACCTGACGCTGCTGCGGCCGCGCATCCATGTCAGCCTGAAGCCGGACGGCGAGAGCAACTGGACGCCCTTCATCCAGACCATTGCGCGCACCATGAAGCCCGGCGCCGAAAACCAGGTCTCGTTCTCCGAGATCCGGATCCAGGACGGCGTGCTCAATTACGAGGACGCCGCCACGCACGCCACCGAGCAGTTCGACGACATCGACCTGTCGCTGGCCTGGCCCTCGATCTCGCGCTCCTTCGCCGCGACCGGCCAGTTCGACTGGCGCGGCGAACGCGTCGACGGCTCGATCAGCTTCGCCGATTTCGTCGCCGCCCTCTCCGGCGATCGTTCCGGCCTGAAGGCGCGGATCGCCAGCGCCCCGCTCAAGCTCGCCTTCGACGGCAGCGTCGCCAACCGCACCAGCCCGATGATGGAAGGCACGCTCACGATCGACAGCCCGTCCTTGCGCAACGCGCTGCGCTGGACCGGCCAGCCGCAGCCCGCCAGCGGTGGCTTCGGCCGTTTCGCACTGAAGGCGCGCGCCAATGTCGTCGGCGCCTCGATCGCGCTCACCAACGTCAATGTCGAGCTCGACGGCAATGCCGCCGAGGGCGTCATGACCTACGCCAACAACGGCCGGCAGACGCTCCAGGCGACGCTCGCCGCCGACACGCTCGACTTCACACCCTATATCTCGACCTTCCGCCTGCTCGCGAGCGGCGCGCGCGACTGGAACAGGCAGCTGTTCGATCTCAACGGGCTCTCGACCACCGACCTCGACATGCGCCTGTCGGCGGCGCGGCTGACGGTCGGACCGTCGAAGCTCGGCCGCACCGCGATCGGCGCCAGTTTGCGCAACGGCACGCTGGCGCTCTCGGTGGGCGAGGCCCAGATCTATGGCGGTATCGCCAAGGGCTCGTTCGGCATCGCGCGCGCCGACGCCGTCGCCGACATCAAGGCGCAATTCCAGTTCACCGACGTCGACCTCCAGGCCTGCGCCTCCGAACTGTTCGGCCTCAGCAAACTGTCCGGCCGCGGCAACATCAACGTCTCCCTCGTAGCCTCCGGCTCGAGCCCGTTCGGCCTCGTACAGTCGCTCGACGGCAGCGCCACCGTCACCGGGCATGACGGCGCGATCTCGGGCTTCAATGCCGAACAGCTCCTGAAGCGGCTGGAGCGCCGGCCGCTGTCCGGCGGCGGCAATTTCCGCAACGGCTCGACGCCTTACGACAATCTCACCATCGCGGTGAAATTCTCCGACGGGGTCGCCACCGCCGAGGACATCCGCGTCGAAGGGCCGGCGGCGAAGATCACGATGACCGGCACCGCCTCGGTGCCGACGCGCGAATACGACATGAAGGGCGTGGCCAGCCTCAACAGCGCCTCGGGCTTCGAATTGCCCTTCGTGGTGCAGGGTCCCTGGGATGATCCCCTGATCTTCCCCGATCCGGAAAGCCTGATCCGCCGCTCGCCGGCCTCCGCACCCCTGCTCGACATGCTCAAGGACCGCAAGGCGGGCGACGCCGTGCGCTCCGCGATCGAGCGCATCACCGGCGGCGGCAAGCGTCCCGCCCCGGCAGACTCGCCGACGGCGGAGAACGCCAAAGAAAACGCGAAGTCGAACTGAGGACCGCGATCGAACGGCGGTGTCCGACCATTGCGAATTGATCCGGCCGAATTGATGCGGCGATTGGATCGATGCGCACGTTAATCATCTCCACAGGCCCCGTCCCCACGACCTAGGTCTGACAACATGCCGCTAGATCGGCTGACGGCCATGCGCTAGTGTTTTATACGACCGGTTAAAAACACCGGCCGTTTGAGGGAGAAAAACGTGAGATCCAAGGTTATTGGCGCAGTCACACTCGCGGTCGCTGCGGCGGGGCTGTTCGCAGCCGCTGCACCCGCATTTGCGCAGCAGAAGACGATTACGGTCTGGTGGGGCAAGGGATTTTATCGGTCCGAAGACGACGCGCTCATCGAGACGATCAAGAAGTTCGAGGCCAAGACCGGCATCAAGGTCGAATTGTCGCAGTACGCGATCCAGGACATGATTCCGAAGACGGTCGCCGCGCTCGATTCGGGCACCGTGCCGGACGTTGCCTATGCCGACACCTACGACGTGCAGGTGCAGGGCAAGTGGGCCTATGAGGGCAAGCTCGAGGACCTCACCGACATCATGGAGCCGATCAAGGATCGGTTCGTGCAGAACACGCTGGATGCGTCGATCCTCTATAACGACGTCACCAAGAAGAAGGCCTATTACGGCTTCCCGCTGAAGCAGCAGAGCATGCACGTCCAGATCTGGAACGACATGCTGGACAAGGCCGGCTTCAAGCAGAGCGACATCCCGAACGACTGGGAAGGCTACTGGACGTTCTGGTGCGACAAGGTGCAGCCCGCGATCCGCAAGGCCACCGGCCAGCGCATCTACGCCGTCGGCCAGCCGATGGGCGTGGAATCCACCGACGCCTTCCAGTCGTTCTACACCTTCATGGACGCCTACCACGTCAGGCTGGTCGACGACGACGGCAAGCTGCTGGTCGACGATCCCAAGGTCCGCGAGAACCTGATCAAGGCGATGAAGGACTACACCGACACCTACATCAAGGGCTGCACCCCGCCCTCCTCCACAACCTGGAAGGATCCGGACAACAACGTCGCATTCCACAACAAGACCATCGTGATGACCCACAACTTCACGATCTCGATCGCGGCGAAATGGTTCGAGGACTCCAACAACCAGACGCTGACGCCCGAACAGCGCGCGGCCGGCAAGAAGGCGTATGAGGAAGACATCATCACCGCCTCCTTCCCGAAGGCGCCGGACGGCACGACGATCCGCTACCGCTCCGACGTCAAGACCGGGCTGGTCTTCAACGTGGCCAAGAACAAGCCTGAGGCCAAGCAGTTCATCGCCTTCCTGCTCCAGGAAGAGAACGTCCGGCCCTATATCGAGGGTGCGCTTGGCCGCTGGTTCCCGGTGACCAAGGAAAGCCAGGAAAGCCCGTTCTGGCAGGCCGACCGGCATCGCAAGGCGGTCTATGCGCAGTTCAAGGGCGGCACCGCCGCGTTCGACTTCACCAAGAACTGGAAGTTCACCATCCTGAACAACGAAAACGTCTGGGCCAAGGCGATGAACCGCGTGGTCAGCGAGAAGGTGCCGGTGGACAAGGCGGTCGACGAGCTGATCGCCCGCATCAAGCAGGTCGCGGGCTAAATCACCCTTCCCCTCTCCCCGCTTTGCGGGGAGAGGTATAAGAACAACACCGGCCGCGTTTCGCGGCCGGCATCTCTTTGAAGAGTTCGAAAAGAATGGCGATCACGCTCTCTGGCGATCAGGCAATCCCCGCGCCGCCCTTGTCGTCGCGGCTGACCCCGGCGCAGGTCTGGGGCATCGTGCTGCTCGCGCCCTATCTGCTGGTTTTCCTCGCCTTCGTCGTCTATCCCGTCTGCTACGGGCTGTGGCTGGCGCGGGCGCCGGCGAACTATGTCGCGCTCTACAACGACCCGATCTTCGCGCGCGCCGCTGTCAACACGCTGATCTTCCTGGTCATCGGCATCAACATCAAGATGCTGATCGCGCTGTTCCTGTCCGGCTTCTTCGCCCAGCAGCGCACCTGGATCAAATGGCTCTCGGTGATCTTCATCCTGCCCTGGGCGGTGCCGTCGATCCCGACCATCCTGTCGGTGCGTTTCATGCTCAATCCCGAATGGGGCGTGATCAACCACCTCATCTTCTCGTTCACCGGTGACGACGGCCCGAACTGGCTGAACGACCCGACGGTGGCGCTGACCATGGCGATCGGCGTCCACATCTGGAAATCGCTGCCGTTCTGGACGCTGATCCTGATCACCGGACGCCTTGCGATACCGCACGATCTGTTCGAGGCCGCCGAGGTGGATGGCGCGAGCTGGTGGCAGAAGTTCCGCTTCATCACCTGGCCGTCGATGCAGACGCTCTATGTCACCTGCACGCTGCTCTCGATGATCTGGACGCTAGGGGACTTCAACAGCGTCTATCTGCTCACTGGCGGCGGCCCGGCCGACCTGACGCATGTGCTGTCGACGCTCGGCATCCGCTATCTCCGGCTCGACCAGCTCTCGCTCGCGATGGCTTCCATCGTCGTCGCGATGCCACTGGTGCTGCCGCTGGTCTATTTCATGATGAAACGGTTGTCGCGATGAAGCTTCCCACCCTCCGCGAAGTTGGCAACGAGGCCAAGCTGCTGCTGATCGGCATCCCGGTCTTCATCTGGACCATGATTCCGATCTACCACATGTTCCTGTTCGCGATCTCACCGAAGGAGGACGCGTTCTCGGGCAAGCTGTGGCCGGATCATCCGACGCTGCACAACTTCCACATTGTGTTCTACCAGGAGCACTATTTCCTGCGCGACTTCTGGATTCAGTTCTGGAATTCGACCGTGATCGCGCTGGCCGCAGGCGGGCTGACCTTGTTCATCGCGACCGCCGCCGCATTCTCGATCTCGCGGCTCAAGGTGCCGGGCGGCCGCTGGGTGATGAACCTGGCGCTGTTCACCTATTTCATCCCGGCGGCGTTCCTCGCCGTGCCGATGTACCGCACCATGGGCAATTACGGCCTCCTGAATAATCACTGGTCGCTGATCCTGGCCATGGTGACGATCGCCTCGCCTTACGCGATCTGGGTGCTTAAACAGGCGTCCGACAAGCTGCCGGTCGAGCTCGACGAGGCCGCCGTGATGGACGGCGCGACCACGCTGCAGCTGTTCCGCCTGGTCTATCTGCCGCTGATGATGCCGTCGCTGGTCGCGATCGGCACTTATGCGGTGCTGCTCGCCTGGAACGAGTATCTCTACGCATTCCTCCTGCTCTCCAAGGACACCAACATCACGCTGCCCGTGGCCCTCGGCAACTTCCTCGCCGCCGACGACTCGCCGTGGGAGCTCTTGATGACCACCGGCTTCATCTACGCGCTGCCGCCGGCCGCGGTCTATTACGCCTTCAAGCGCTACATGGTAGGCGGGCTCACGGCGGGTGCGGTGAAGTCCTGAATATCAGATGCGCGCTTCCTGCGGTGCGCCCGTAGAAGGGCAGCCGCGGGGAGATGCTCTCACCCCGCCTTGCGCACGGTCTGCAAGAACTCTGCGACATCTTTCTTGAGCGCACGTGCCTGATCCTGCAAGGCCGAGGCGGCCGTGAGTGCGGCTTCGGCGCCGGCATCGGTCTCGCCGGCGACGGTGCGGACGGCGCCGATCTGGTCGGCCACGGCCGATGTCCCGTTCGCGGCCTGCTCGACATTGCGCGCGATCTCGCTGGTTGCCGCTCCCTGCTCCTCGACGGCTGAGGCAATCGTCGTCGCGATCTCCGTCATCTCGGCGATGGTTCTGCCGATCTGGCCGATCGCAGCGATCAGCGCCTCGGTCCGCGACGCTTCACCCTGTGCCTGATCCGACACCGATACGGAGCGCGAGACCTGRCTCGAAATCTCCTTGATCGAGGCGGCGAGTTGATGCGTCGCCGCCGCAACGGTCTGCACATTCGAGGATGCCTGGGCCGATGTCGCGGCGACCTGCTCGGCAAGCGAGCGACCCCGCTCCGCGATGCGAGCAAGACTTCCGGCGCTCTGCCCCATCTCTTCGGCACGACTCGAGACGCCGCCAATGACGCCCTCCATGCCGCGATCGAAGCGGTCGGCGAGCTGCGCCATCATCGCCGCGCATTCCGTCTCGGCTGCGGCACGCTAACTGAATTGTTAACCTAGATTCCGGGCAGGGCCCGGGCGCCATACACGACACGTCGGATGGCTACAGCGGCGCCGCGCTCTCGCCCTGCGAGCTCGACAGTTTCGAGGCGAGCGAGGCGATGACGATGACGACCGCGATCAGGCCGATCACCAGCGTGCAGATGGCGTTGATCTCGGGCTTCACGCCCAGCCGCACCTCCGAATAGATCCGGATCGGCAAGGTCGCCGAGCCGGGACCGGTGGTGAAGCTCGCGATCACGAGATCATCGAGCGACAGCGTGAAGGCGAGCATCCAGCCGGCGGCGATCGCGGGCGCGATCAACGGCAGCGTGACGGCCACGAACGCGCGCACCGGGTTGCAGCCGAGGTCCATCGCAGCCTCCTCCAGCGAGCGGTCGAGCGAGCCGAGGCGGGACTGCACGACCACGGCGACGAAGCACATCGTCAGCGTGGTATGGGCGATCGTCACCGTCCAGAAGCCGCGCTCGGCGTTCAGCGCCACGAACAGGAGCAGCAGCGACAATCCGGTGATCACCTCCGGCATCACCAGCGGCGCATAGAGCATGCCGGAGAACAGCGTCCGGC
>NZ_JBFUES010000399.1:0-6353 GCF_056403875.1 Bradyrhizobium sp. P2_E8 | reverse complement strand
TGCTTCTGGCACGTCGGCTCAAGCGGGGACTGATGCGCCATGACTGCTTTTCGGAAGCCACAGATCGCCCTCACTTCGAAAGCCGCTCCGTTCGCAATCCGTGCGGAACGTGCTGCCGACGTCGCCGCCCGTGAAGCGCTGCTGGATGCCAGCTTTGGCGAGAACCGCCATGGCCGCACCTGCCAGCGCCTGCGCGACGGACGTGCACCTGCCGCAGGCCTCGCCCTGTCGGCTGTGCGCGAGGGGACACTCGTGGGAACCGTGCGGCTGTGGCACGTCAGCGCCGGAGGCAGGCCCGCTCTGGTCCTCGGACCGCTGGCGGTGGACCCTGCCTGCCGCGAGCTCGGGATCGGCGCCGCGCTGATGCAACAAGCGCTGGCCGCCGCCCGGGCGCGCGGGCATGCCGCCGTGATCCTGCTCGGCGACGCCCCCTACTACGCCCGCTTCGGCTTCTCGGCGGAGAAGACCGGCGCACTGATGCTGCCCGGCCCGTTCGAGCGCGACCGCCTGCTGGCGATCGAATTCCAGGCCGGCGCGCTGGATGGCGTTGAGGGGATGATCGTCCCGACCGGCGCGGCCCTGCCCAAACGGAGGGTAGTTCGCCCTCTCCAGGCGCACGCGGCCTAAGGGATTGCCATGATGGCGACGACCGAAGCCGCATTGAACGGCAACGCCCGGCCGCGCCTGCGCTGAGCTCTATTCCTTTGGGGTTGCGCAGGCCCCGGAAACGCCCTTTAACCCCCGCGAAACACCTCTTTCAGTCGAGGTCCGAACCATGTCCCGTCGCCTGATCTCTACCGGCTCTCCCCTCGAGAAGACCGTCGGCTACAGCCGCGCCGTGATCGACGGCGATTTCGCCTTCGTTGCTGGAACCACCGGCTATGACTACACGACGATGACGATGCCGGCCGATGTCACGAGCCAGTCACGCAACTGCTTCAAGACCATCGAAGCCGCCCTGAAGGAGGGCGGATTCGAGATGGCCGATATCGTCCGTGCGACCTACTACGTCACCGACGCCAGCTACATCGATGCCCACTTCGCCGTCTGCGGCGAGGTTCTCGGTGACATCAGACCGGCTGCGACGTTGCTGGTCGTCACCGCTCTCGCCAAGCCCGAGATGAAGGTCGAGATCGAAGTCACCGCCAAGCGCCGCAGCGCCTGATCCCCCCTCACCCTTTGTTTGCCAGCACGTTCCGGAGAAACCATCCCATGAGTCCCGCCTCGCAGATCTACGCGAAGATCACCGGTCCCATCGTCATGGTCGGCTTCGGCTCCATCGGCAAAGGCACGCTGCCGCTGATCGAGCGGCATCTCGATTACGACAAGTCGCGCGTCACCGTGATCGATCCCAAGGACGAGGGCCGCAAGGCGCATTGCGAGAAGCACAATGTCCGCTTCATCCAGAAGGGTGTGACCAAGGACAATTACCGCGAGTTGCTGACCCCGCTGCTCACCGAAGGCGGCGGCCAGGGCTTTTGCGTCAATCTCTCAGTCGATACCGGCTCGACCGACATCATGGAGCTCTGCAACGAGCTCGGCGCGCTCTATATCGACACCGTCAACGAGCCCTGGCTCGGCTTCTATTTCGATTCGTCGAAGGGCCCGGAAGCGCGCTCCAACTACGCCCTTCGCGAAGTGACGCTGGCCGCCAAGAAGGCGCGCCCCGCGGGCTCCACCACGGCCGTCTCCTGCTGCGGCGCCAATCCCGGCATGGTGTCCTTCTTCGTCAAGCAGGCGCTGCTCAATGTCGCCGCCGATCTGAAGCTCAATGCCCCCAAGCCGAAGACCAAGGCCGAATGGGCGGACCTGATGCGGCAGGCCGGCGTCAAGGGCATCCACATCGCCGAGCGCGACACCCAGCGCTCCAAGTCGCCGAAAGAGCCTGATGTCTTCGTCAACACCTGGTCGGTGGAAGGTTTCCTGTCGGAAGGCGTGCAGCCGTCCGAACTCGGCTGGGGCACCCATGAAAAATGGATGCCCGAAAATGCGCGGACCCACGAAGCCGGCTGCGGCGCCGCCATCTATCTGATGCAGCCCGGCGCCAATACCCGCGTGCGCACCTGGTGCCCGACCCGCGGCGCGCAATATGGCTTCCTCGTCACCCACAACGAGTCGATCTCGATTGCCGATTACTTCACGGTGCGTGACGCCTCGGGCACGGCGGTCTATCGGCCGACCTGCCACTACGCCTATCATCCGGCTGACGACGCCGTGCTGTCGCTGCATGAGATGTTCGGCCGCGCCGCGAAGATGCAGGAAAAGCACCACATCCTCGATGAGAACGAAATCGTCGACGGCATCGACGAACTGGGCGTGCTGCTGTTCGGGCATGACAACAATGCCTACTGGTACGGCTCGCAGCTCTCGATCGAAGAGACCCGCAAGCTCGCGCCGTATCAGAACGCCACCGGCCTGCAGGTGACCTCCGCCGTGCTCGGCGGCATGGTGTGGGCGCTGGAAAACCCGAACGAGGGCATCGTCGAAGCCGACGAGATGGATTTCGATCGCCTGCTGGAAATCCAGCTGCCCTATCTCGGCCCGGTGAAGGGTTTCTACACCGACTGGACGCCGCTGACGGATCGTCCCGGACTGTTTCCGGAAGATATCGACACCAGCGATCCCTGGCAGTTCCGGAATATTCTGGTGCGCTGATCGCACACCACGCCTGACCGATCATGATGCCCGGCCTCGCGCCGGGCATCTCGTTTCGCGGCCTACCTCGCCTTGTTACTTCGCCAGGTTACTTTGCCAGGTTACTTGGCCATGTAATCGAACGCCACGCTGCCGAGCCCCAGCGTCAGGTCCGCCTTGAAATGCAGCGCCGAGACCACCTCGCGCACCGGCAGGCGGGCGACGTCGCAGAGTGCGTGGGGAAACAGGCCGAGTGCGGCAGGGCCGGTCCACGCTTCCTTCAGCACGACGTCATCGAGATGAAAACGCACCAGCTCGCAGATCCGCGGGCTGCCGTCGACATGCGGGATGATCTTCAGGATGAAGTTCGGCGACGCCATCGACTTCAGCACCGTGTCGTGGTCGACCTTGCGGTGCTTGTAACCCATCGTGGCCGAAGCGCAGAGCACCGAGCCGTAATGCAACGAGCCGACCAGGACGTCGCTCTCGATCTCGATCTTGGGCCTCGCGAGCTTCTTCGGAAAGCCCCACAGCTCGCGGCCGCCGGCGATCGGGGCCTCGTCGTCCAGATACATCGCGTGGGTGTAGCCGCCCTCCTCGCCCTTGAAGCGGACCGGGATCACCTGCCCGGTTTCGGTGTAGTCGCCGAATCCGGTCGAGTCGGGCATGCGAATGAATTCGTATTTCACCAACGGCTCCGCCACCTCAAGCGGCTCGGGCACGATGGCGGCGAGGGCTTCGGGATCGGTCCTGTAGGTGATGATGAAATATTCGCGGTCGAAGAAGCGATATGGCCCCGGCGGGAATGACGGGTTGGTGAGCGGCATCGAGTAAGCGGTGCGGCGGACGTCTTCGATCTTCATGGGCGGCCCCATCTGTCGTTGGCGCGACGGATTATGGAGCGGGCCGTCTGCCGAGGCGAGATCGTATAATCGGCATCGGTCGTCAAATGCGCGTCACAATACGCCGGCCGTCGGGCTACTTCTCCCTGATCGGCGGCGCGATCTTCTCCGCGGGCGCCGCCGGCAGTGCCGGCTTGGTGGCTGCGCCTTGCGTCTGAGGATCGGGGCGCGCGGGCTCGGGCGCCGGGGTGGTCGGCCGGTCGCCGCCGGGCTTGGATTCAGCCGGAGTCTTGCTCTGATCGTCGGATGGCGTGCCCTGGAGCGGCCCCGTCGCCTGCGCCGTCTGCATCCTGCTCTCGGCGCGGATTTGCGCCAGCGACAGGCCTGATACCACGACGCCGGCTGCGAACAGCGAGCAGGCGATCATCAGGTCGAATTTCAGTCTGCGCTTGTCATTTGGGCCGGGCATGTCGATCACCGCCTTTGTCCGTGGGATCAACGAAATGGTCCGACTGCGGTTCCGTGCCCGGCAAGGCGGGAACCGCACGTTTGCGCGCCAAAACGCCACGCTCAATCCGTGGTGCTGACTTCCCAGGTGGCGTGGCGCACGCCCGGCAGGTGCTGAAGATCGGTCGCCACCGCATTCAGTTCGTTCGGATCGACCGCGGTCGCGACCAGCTTTGCGACGATTTCGATCAGATCGTCCCCGGTCTCGACCACGTCGATATCGGCCACCGGATATTTTGCGCCCTCGAGCTTCTCAACGAGCCGGTCGCGCATGTCGGGCAAGGCGTCCGCCGCCACCGCGAGCTTGAAGTAGTAGGTCGCCTCCGAAGTCTTCTCGTTCAGCGGGATGCGGTTGATGGCATTGACCAGCGGGCGCAGCATGGTGTTGCCGGCGATCACGAACACGGTCAGCGCGGCCGCCTGCGCAATCATGTCGGCGCCGGCGCAGGAGCCGACCGCGGCCGAGGCCCACAGCGTCGCCGCGGTGTTGAGCCCGCGGACGTCCATGCCCTGCTTCATGATGACGCCGGCGCCCAGGAAGCCGATGCCGGAGACGACATAGGAGATCACCCGCACCGCGCCGTCGGCGCCGGTCAGATGCATGGCGAGATCGACGAACGCGGCCGCACCGACCGCGACCAGCACATTGGTGCGCAGGCCCGCAGTGCGCTGGCGGTATTGCCGCTCGGCGCCGATCAGCGTGCCCAGCACGAAGGCCGTGAACAGGCTGACCAGCGTGTCGGCGAAATCAGCAAGCTGGAAGGTCGTCAGAAACCGCATGGCCCCCTATACGGCCGGAACGATGACAGTTCAAAGCTCCAGCAGGCCGCCGTCCCCATTTTCGTCCGCAAATGCCAGCAGCGTGCCCTTGGCGTTCCAGGTGAGCGCGGCGACCGGCGGGGTGCCGTTGCGGCGGACCAGGATCTCGGCGCCGTCCTCCAGCCGCACCATCAGCACGGTGCCGTCGCTGTAGCCGGCGGCGAGGATGTCGTTCTTGGGATGGCAGGCGACCACCGAGACGCGCGCCTGGAGCGGCGCGAGCATCGCGGGCTCCTTCCCCATCGGACCGTCCTTGCTGGCGAACGGCCACAGGATGATGGTGTCGGCGCCCGAGGTCGCAAGCGCCTTGCCACCCGCGCTCCAGGACATCGAACGGACGCGGCCGGGATAGCCGGTCATGCGCATGTGCCGGTTGTCGGCAAGCCGCCAGCCGTGCAGGGCCGCCTCGTGCATCGTGGTGACCAGGAACTTGTTGTCCGGGCTGAAGGTGACGCCGAGATGCGAGCCGGCCCAGGGCAGGAATTCGGCCGATCCTTCCATATTCGGAAACCACAGCGTCGCGCCGTTGTAGTGCGCGATCGCGAGCCGCAGGCCCTTTGGTGCGAAGGCGAGCCCGCCGACGGTCGAGGGCACCTCGAGCGACTTCTCCTCTAGCTTGCCGCTCTTGACGGTGGCCGTCTTGCCGGCCGACCAGGCATAGGCACCGTCCGCATGCAGCGCCACCGCGTCGATCCAGCGGCGCTTCGGGTCGGTGGCGAGCAGCGTCACCTCGCCCTTGGCATCGAGCGCAACGACCTTGCCGTCGTCGCCGCCCATGATGAGGCGCTTGCCGTCGGAGGCGGTCGAGAGAATGCCGCCGCCATGCACGGCGACCGTCGTGATCTCGCCCTTGGCGTCGACGAACGCGACATTCTCCTCGCCGCCGACGAAGGCGGCGCGGGGCCCAAGGAAATGCACCGACGTCACGCCCATGCCGAGCGCGACCGGCTTGACGCGGTCGGTAACGGAGACGATCGAGGCGGAATCGGGGGCCGGCGTAAACTCTTTCATCACGAGACGATGCAGCTCTCAAAACCCTTGCGGATGGCTTCTTCCGGCAATTCGCGGCCGATGAAGACGAGGCGGCTCTCGCGCGGCTCGCCGTCCTTCCACTTCCGCTGGTGGTTGCCCTCCAGCATCATGTGGACGCCCTGGAAGACGTAGCGGTCGTCATCGTCGTGGAAGGCGAGGATGCCCTTGGAGCGCAGGATCTTGCCGCCCTCCACCTGCACCAGATTCTGGAGCCAGGGCATGAACATGTTCGGATCGAGCGGCTTGTCGGTCTTGAGCGACAGCGATTGCATGTCCTCGTCGTGATAGTGCTTCAGGCCGTGGCCGTGATCATGGTGGTGATGATCGTGGCCATGGTGGTGATGATCATGGTCGTGGTCATGATCGTCGGCCTCCAGAAAGTCCGGCTCGATGTCGAGGATGCGGTCGAGGTCGAAAGCGCCGCGATCGAGCACGTCGGCCAGCGCCACCGAGCAGCGCTCGGTGCGGTGGAGTTTCGCATAGGGGTTGATGGCGCGGATGCGGGCCTCGACCTCGTGG
>NZ_JBFUES010000398.1:0-6398 GCF_056403875.1 Bradyrhizobium sp. P2_E8 | reverse complement strand
TGTCGGTGAGGTCCTTCCAGGTGCCGGCGACACCGGGCACCTGGGCCTGGCCGCCGAGCTCGCCTTCGGTGCCGACCTCGCGCGCGACGCGGGTRACTTCGCCRGCGAAGGCGTTGAGCTGGTCCACCATGGTGTTGATGGTGTTCTTCAGCTCGAGGATTTCCCCCTTCACGTCGACGGTGATCTTGCGCGACAAGTCGCCGCGAGCCACGGCGGTGGTGACTTCGGCGATGTTGCGGACCTGCGTGGTGAGGTTCGCGGCCAGCAGGTTGACGTTGTCGGTGAGGTCCTTCCAGGTGCCGCCGACGCCGGGCACGACGGCCTGACCGCCGAGCCGGCCCTCGGTGCCGACCTCGCGCGCCACGCGCGTCACTTCGGCGGCGAAGGAGCGGAGCTGCTCGACCATGGTGTTCAGGGTGTCCTTGAGCAGCAGGATCTCGCCGCGCACGTCCACCGTGATCTTCTTCGACAGGTCGCCGCCGGCGATCGCGGTCGCGACCTCGGCGATGTTGCGGACCTGGGCCGTCAGGTTCGACGCCATGAAGTTGACGTTGTCGGTGAGGTCCTTCCAGGTGCCGGCGACGCCGGGCACTTCGGCCTGGCCGCCGAGCTTGCCTTCGGTGCCGACCTCGCGCGCGACGCGCGTGACTTCGCCGGCAAAGCCGTTGAGCTGGTCCACCATGGTGTTAATGGTGTTTTTCAGCTCGAGGATTTCGCCGCGCACGTCCACGGTGATTTTGCGCGAGAGGTCGCCGCGCGCCACGGCGGTGGTGACCTCGGCGATGTTGCGGACCTGGGCGGTGAGGTTGCCCGCCATCGAGTTCACGCTGTCGGTGAGATCCTTCCAGGTGCCGGCGACGCCGGGCACGTTGGCCTGGCCGCCGAGACGACCCTCGGTGCCGACCTCGCGCGCCACGCGCGTCACCTCGCCCGCGAAGCGGTTGAGCTGGTCGACCATCGTATTCAGCGTGTCCTTGAGCTGAAGGATCTCGCCGCGCACGTCCACCGTGATCTTGCGCGACAGGTCGCCGCCGGCAATCGCGGTTGCGACCTCGGCGATGTTGCGGACCTGGGCGGTGAGGTTACCGGCCATCGAGTTGACGCTGTCGGTGAGGTCYTTCCAGGTGCCGGCGACGCCGSGCACCTSGGCCTGGCCGCCGAGCTTGCCTTCGGTGCCGACCTCGCGSGCRACGCGCGTGACTTCGCCGGCGAAGGCGTTGAGCTGGTCSACCATGGTGTTGATGGTGTCTTTCAGCTCGAGGATCTCGCCACGGACGTCCACGGTGATCTTCTTCGACAAGTCACCGCCCGCGACCGCGGTCGTCACCTCGGCGATGTTGCGGACCTGTGCGGTCAGGTTCGACGCCATCGAGTTGACGCTCTCGGTCAGGTCCTTCCATGTGCCGGCGACGCCGAGCACGTTGGCCTGACCGCCGAGACGTCCCTCGGTGCCGACCTCGCGCGCRACGCGCGTGACTTCGCCGGCGAAGGCGTTGAGCTGGTCGACCATGGTGTTGAGCGTTTCCTTCAGCTGAAGGATTTCGCCCGACACGTTCACGGTGATCTTCTTSGASAGGTCGCCSYYGGCSAYGGCGGTGGCGACKTCGGCGATGTTGCGGACCTGMSCGGTCAGGTTCGASGCCATSRAGTTGACGTTGTCGGTGAGGTCCTTCCAGGTGCCGGCCACGCCGGGCACCTGGGCCTGGCCGCCGAGCTTGCCCTCGGTGCCGACCTCGCGTGCGACGCGCGTCACTTCGGAGGCGAAGGAGTTGAGCTGGTCCACCATGGTGTTGATGGTGTCCTTCAGCTCCAGGATTTCGCCGCGCACGTCCACCGTGATCTTGCGGGACAAGTCGCCGCGCGCCACGGCGGTGGTGACGTTGGCGATGTTGCGGACCTGTGCAGTCAGGTTGCCGCACATCGCGTTGACGGAGTCGGTGAGATCCTTCCAGGTGCCGGCGACGCCGGGCACGATCGCCTGGCCGCCGAGCTTGCCGTCGGTGCCGACCTCGCGCGCCACGCGCGTCACTTCGGAGGCGAAGGAGCGGAGCTGGTCCACCATCGTGTTGATGGCTTCCTTGAGCTGAAGGATCTCGCCGCGGACGTCGACGGTGATCTTCTTGGACAAGTCGCCGTTGGCGACCGCGATCGTGACTTCGGCGATGTTGCGAACCTGGTTGGTCAGGTTGTTCGCCATCGAGTTGACGCTCTCGGTCAGATCCTTCCAGACGCCGGTCACCTCGGGCACCTGGGCCTGGCCGCCGAGCTTGCCTTCGGTGCCGACCTCGCGCGCCACGCGCGTCACCTCGGAGGTGAACACGCCCAGCTGCTTGATCATGGTGTTGACGATGTTCGCCGACTGCAGGAATTCACCGCGGAGCGGACGGCCGTCGACGTCGAGCTTGACGGTCTGGAGCAGGTCGCCTTGCGCCACCGCCGCGACCGCGCGGGTCACCTCGCGCGTCGGCCACAACAAATCGTCGATCAGCGTGTTGACGGAGCCTTCCATGTCGGCCCAGGAGCCGGAGGCGAGGCCGAACTTCACGCGCTGCCGGGTCTTGCCCTCGCGTCCGACCACCTGGCCGACCAGCTCGAGCTGCTGCGCCATGCGCTGGTTGGCGGCGATGATTTCATTAAAAGTGTCGGCGATCTTGCCGTCGATACCGAGATAGTCGCCGCTCATACGCACCGAGAAATCGCCGCTACGCATGGCCTGTAAGGCGAGTAGCAATTCCGGCCGGGAGTCCGGCTCTGACGTACCGTTAGTTCTTGGCTTTGGGACGCGACGACCGGAGCGTGATGCAGATCCGGGATCGAGGTCGCTCATACTGATTCCCCCGCAGGCGTCGGCCGAATCTAAGGCGTGACGCAATTAGTCAAACTAGAGCGTCAGCCAAATTCGAAATCAAGCGCCAAGGTTGCGACGCCGGGAAATGGAACCTGCTTTGCTCAGCCCGACCGCAACAACGACGATAAAGGCGATTAGTTCCAACCGGTTCCAAAGAATTTTGGACTGATTCGCCCTCTTTGCGGCCACCTCCATGCCAGGCGGGCGGGGGCACCGCAGGCGGGGCGGCCGCCGGCGGACGAAGGGGGGACTATTTGTCCGCCATCGTCCGCTCCGCATCCTTCACCTGCGAACGCAGCACCGGCAGTTGGTCGCGGGCGAAGGCGGCAAGGGCGGCATTGTCGGGAGCTTTCAGATAGTGCTCGAGCAGGGCGATGGTGGATTCATATTCGGGAATCTGCGCGGCGTAGAAGGTTCGCACATAGGCTGGTCCCTCCGAATTGTCGGGTTCGGCGACGCTTGCACTCGCCGTTGTCTTGCCGACGCGCGGCTCGGCGCCGAGCGCCTGTTGAATGTCCTTCAAGACCTTGTCGCGTTTCGCCGCTTCCTCGGCGCGCAGGGCGGCGAGGTTTTTCACCTCCGCATTGCCCTTCAGATCGGTGCTTTCGAGAAGACCCTGCTGGAAGCGGCTGAACGCGTAGAGGCCGTTGATGACGTCGCTCGCTGTCGGCGTGCGGTCGCCCGGCCTTCGCTCGCCGGTGCTGTCGGCAAGCGCTGCGGCACTGATGAACATCAGGATGATCGCGACAAGAACTCGCATCGCTATCAATGACCGATGGCGTGCGAAGTTCCCTGAACGTTACGATCCGGTAAGGGCGGTTGCGCCGCGACCGTTCCGTCCCCACGTTTGATTCATGAAACAGTCTGACATTTTCAGGGACAACGCCGACAACTGCCTGCAGCTCGCCGAGCGAGCGGAAGGGCAACCTGCCCATAAGCGCTATTCGCGCATGGCGGACGCCTGGACCGCGCTCGCGAGAGAACAGGACTGGCTCGATGGCGAAATTCCGCCCGTAACGGTCCGCATCTCCCAAAGGCAGGATGCATAGCCGCTCTTGTTTTCGCGAATCGGGGTGTGAGGCTGCGCACGGAATGCAAGCGACCAATCCAGGATCATTCGGGAACAGTCAATCGCGTTGATTTTCGATTCCAGAAGGAGATTTTGCAATGGCTCCACGTCTTGCTCTTCTTTCACTCATTCTCGCTTTTGGCGTCTCGGTGGCGTTCGCGACGGTGACGACGGTGCGGCAGGTACATCTGGAAAATGCATCGGCCCCGGTCCATGCGGCGCGTAGCTAGCGCCGCGGCCTCTCGTCTGAACCGGAACATTCGACGCGCCGGCGCGTAAGCGCTTCGGGACATCTGGCAGGACAACTGGAGAGGCGAGTGGACATCATGGCGCATTCCGACCACGGTATTGTCAGGGATAACCGCGCGGAGGATCAAMCGCGCGACAAGCAGCGCGCGCAGACCGCGCACAAGACGAACTCGAAGGGCTCGCCGTCGCGTGAGGCGACTCGCGATCCCAAGCTCAACGACAACAACAAGACGCCGGGATCCGGCGTGATGCCGGATGATTCCGGCGACGCCCCGACGGGCTAGTTCTCGCAAGGAACGATTCACTGCGCGAAGAGTCGACGGATTGCTTCCGGTTGTCATGCCCCCGGTGCGCCGGAAGCAATCTCCAAGGACGGCCCTGGCACCCCACTGTGCCGGGGTCGTTTGGTTTGCGAGGCCGATGAAATCAATCCTCGGCGTCGTTCTCGGATTTTCCCGGCGTGTGTCCGTCTGGCCCCCGGCCAAATACACCAAACTCGCTTGATTTGATGCCCGTTGACGGGTCGATGCTCGTCTCGATGCCCGCGGCTGCGAGTCCGAACTTGAGCAACTCGCGGACCGCCGCGGCACGCGTTGGCATGCGGTGCTTGAACCGGAAATCATCCACTGCGGCCAGCTCTTCCGGCGAAAGCATGACTTGGAGCCGCTCGTCGCGAAGGTCGTTCATGGTCAATCACGCAAATTGAGCAAGATGAGTAATTTGCTAAACCGGCCAACTTGCCGAGAGTTCCACAGGAGTCCAAAAAAGCGTCAGTTGAGCAATATAATCTAAATAAATCAATAGGTTACTTGAAACTATTCGCGCGTAGGCGCATTCTCATAGGGAAAGGGAGATGCGCCATGACTGACGAGGTCAGGTTACCCCGCAAGCTTTCCGAGGAACGCGAAGCACCAAGGCCGGTGCGTCCAAGCCATCAGAAGGTCATTGAGCAGGTCGAGCGCTGGGCCAACAGCCCGGGCCTGCAACCCCCGAGGACGGACGRTGCGAAGACGGTCTGAGCCCCACACATTCGAGCAACGCCTCGAGGCGCAGAGGCTGCTGCTCGAGCATGAGCTTGCGAGCTTGCCGGCCGGCGTTCAGCGCGATTCCGTTGCCGCACGCATCGAGCAGCTTCAGACCGCGGCCGAGATGTTTGAATTCCTGATGCCCCGGGAAGTCTTGGCGCCTCGCTGATCGCGCCAGCGTCAGGATGATGAGCGTCGGAAGACGATGCGAAGCTTTCGCCTCAGCCACCAGATCGACACGGAGACCGCGGCCCAGGTTGCGATGGCTGCGACGAATGCGCCGGAGCGTACAAGCCGACGCGGCGCCGGCGGCAGGCCGGCTGCCGAGCCGCGAGCCGCACAGTGCCGGAGCCGATATTCCAAGCGGCTAGTCGGCCGGATTGCGGCCGGTGCGCGGGTTGATCGGATCGGTCGGCTTGCGCCGCAATCGCTCCGGCAGGAACGGCTCTTCCGGCGAGGCCGACGGCGCTGACCGTACGTCGGCATGATGCTGCGCGCGCTCATGTGGTGTCTGGGTGGAGTTGATGTGGCGCTTCACGTCGAGCCCGTCGACGGGATCGTTGACGCCGTGCTGGATGTCGCGAAAGTCGCTCATGGTTCATTTCCTCTGAGGACTCAGAGAACCACTCGTTTCCAGCGATGTTCCTGATGAGCCGCCGAACCCGCTTTGGAACGATCACCATCGGAACAGATTGGTCCACACACTGGCTGAGTGGAGAATTGAGATGTTGGATCAAGGCGAACTGGACCGCAGCGAAATGGGCCGGTTGATCGGCAGCGACAGGGTCGAGGGAACATCGGTCTATGGCGCGGATCGCAACAAGATCGGTTCGATCGAGCGCGTGATGATCGACAAGATCAGCGGCAAGGTGTCCTACGCCGTGCTCGGCTTTGGCGGATTTCTGGGCGTCGGAAATGACCACTATCCCCTGCCTTGGCAGTCCCTGAAGTACGACACCGAACTCGGTGGCTACGTGACGGGGATTACGGCCAAGGAGCTGCAGGGCGCGCCGAAATATGGTGAGCAGAGCGATTGGAACTGGGGTGACGATGCGGCGGTGCGCGGCATCAACTCCTACTATGGCGTTCCCTTCGCGTAGGCTCCGCACCTTAAGGAGATCCAATGAGCAAGGAAAAGCCCACCGACGATCCCCGACATCAGAACGATCGGGGATCGCACGCCCAGACGGACAAGCCCTGGAAGGGC
>NZ_JBFUES010000397.1:0-6401 GCF_056403875.1 Bradyrhizobium sp. P2_E8 | reverse complement strand
CAGCCGGACGGGCCGACCAGCGAAACGAGCTCACCTTCCTGCACGTCCATCGTGACGTCGGAGACGGCGAGAAACTCCGCGCCGCCGCTGCGGTAGACTTTCCTGACGCCGCGCAGGCTGATGAAGGGCTCTTCCGTCATGCCAGCCATTTGTCGAGGTTGGCGGCCACGAAGGCATCGTCGCTGAGGTCGGCGTGCTCGCGGCAGACGCGGTCGATCTCTTCCTTCTGGCCGGGGCTCAGGCCCTCGGCCGGATCGAGGCACCACAGCCCCTGCATCAGGCCCTGACGCCGCAAGATCTCATGGCAGCCGGCGATGCAGCCGTGAAAGTTGTTGGCGACGTCGAAGAAGGCGCTGTTGCAATCGGTGACGCGGGCATCGAGCGCGAGCAGATCCGCCGGCACGCTGTCCTTGTGCCGCGCCGCCTTGCAGAGCTCGAACTGCTTGATCGCGCTCGCCGTCCACACCGACCAATGGCCGAGCAGGCCGCCCTTGAAGTAGGTTCGCGTGGTGACGCCGTTGTCGCGGAGGTCGAAGGGCAGCATCAAGTCCAGCAGGATGTGATCRTCATTGCCGGTGTAGAGCGCGACGCGGTCGAGCGCACCCGCCGCCGCCACGCCGCGCAGGACGTCGAGCGTGCGGTAGCGGTTGAACGGCGCGATCTTGATCGCGATGACGTTGTCGATCGATGCAAAGCGCTGCCAGAACCGGCTCGACAGGATGACGCCACCCACCGCCGGCTGAAGATAGAAGCCGACCAGCGGGATCTCGGCGGCGACCGCCGTGCAATGCGCAATGATCTCGTCCTCGGAGGCGCTCTTCATCGCGGCCAAGCTGAGCAGGCCGGCGTGATAGCCGATGTCACGGGCCATGCGCGCCTCGGCGGTTGCCTGCCGGGTCGAACCGGCAAGTCCCGCGACCATCGCCAGCGGACGCCTGGTCCAGCTCGCGGCGGTCTCGGCGGCGAGCTCCAGCACGGGACGGTAGAGGCCGACGTCGCGGATCGCGAATTGCGTCGTGTGCACGCCGACCGCAAGGCCGCCGGCGCCGGCGTCGATATAGTAGCGCGTCAGCGCGCACTGATGCTTCTCGTCGAGCTTTCGCTCGGCGGTGAGCGCAAGAGGGTGCGCCGGCAGCACGGTGCCGTCGGCGATCAKCTTGCGGATGTCGCTGTTGATCTGGCTGTGGTGCATGATGTCCTATCCAAATTCGGGGCCGGCGACGGCGAACGGCATTTCCTCGCTGGTAGCGGTGGCAGGGCCGAAGCGCATGCGCTGGAACRGCCGTTCGACGGTCCAGCCGGATGCGGTCAATCCTTCCAGGAACGCGCCGTGTGACGCGACGGCATCGATCAGCAGAGGGGCGGTCTCGGATCGGGCGATCGCACCAACCAGAGCCAATGCTTCCACCGCGTCATTCGCAAACAACGGGCCGATATGGCGGGCGGTTCTGCCGTCGCGAACCAGCGCGATGGCGCCGTTCGCGGAGACGATGCGCGAGCCGGAGCGTTGTGCGAAGGCGGAGAGGAGGGCGCTCCGGTCGAAACCGGTGGCCCGCCGGTCCCGCGCGCGAAGCGCCTCGATGGTCGCGGAAGAAGACCGCGGCGCTTCGGCTCGCGCGGGTTTCGCCAGCTTCAGCCGGCGCAATTGCAGTGTCGGCGTGAAGCCGAGCGGCCCGTAAACGGCAGCACCGTCGGGCGTTGCGTCAAGCCAGCTCGTCAGGCCGTTCTTGCGCGCAGTTTCCAGGCAGGCATCGACGAGGCGCGTTGCGAGGCCGCGGCGGCGATGCGTCGCCGTCACCAGCACCATGCTGATCCAGGCGTTGTTGCCGGAATAGGGCAGCAGCGCTGCGGTTGCGACCAGCCGCATGCCGTCGCGGATGCCGAACACGACGCCGTCGCGCAGGAAGATGCGCCAGTCCTCTTCGGTCTGGTTCCAGTGCGCTTCGACCGATAGAACGAGCCCGGCGATCGCGTCGTCGGCGCCGAGCTTGAGGATGGGCGGACCGTCAGTAGCGGCCATCGCGCACCTCGTATTTGGTGGGCTTTCCGAGGCTCGGCATGGCGCGGGATACCCAGTCGGCGGTCCAGGCGATCAGCTGCTCGGTGTCGACGACCGGCAGGCCGAACAGCCCGACCGCCTGCGAGGTATCGGTGAGCCACGCCGTCGGCTCCTCCTTGCCGGTCAGCACCGGTGCGCGGCCGAAGCGGGCGCCGAATTTCGCGGCGAGATCGCGCACCGCCAGGATCTCGTGGCCGCTGACATTGATCGGCGAGGTCGGCGCCGTGCAATGGGCGAGGCAGCGCAGCGCCTGCGCGGACGCATCGCCCTGCCAGATGAAATTGACATGGCCAAGGCTGACGTCGATCGGCGTGCCGGTGAGGACCTTGGTGGCGATGTCGTGCAGCACGCCGTAGCGCATGTCGATCGCGTAATTGAGCCGGAACAGCCGGCCGGGCGTTCCAGATTTGCGCGAGAAATATTCGAACATGCGCTCGCGGCCGACGCAGGATTGGGCGTATTCGCCGGGCGGGTTCGGCGCCATGGCCTCGGTCGCGCCTTGGCCGTCGACCGGCACGAAGGGATAGACGCAGCCGGTCGAGAACGCGACGATCCGCGACGACGGGAAGGCCTGCGCGACCAGCGCCGGCACATGCGCGTTCATCGCCCAGGTCAGCGACAGATCGCCCTCGGCGCCGAACTTGCGGCCGGCCATGAAGACGATGTTGGGCGCCTTCGGCAGCGCCTTGATCGCGGCCTCATCGAGCAGGTCGCAATTGATCGTCTCGACACCGCGCCCATGCAGCCAGTCCTTGACGCCCGCCTCGCTGAAGCGCGCCACGCCGATGACGCGGCGATCCGGTGCGGCCGCTCTGGCGAGCCCCGCCAGCGTCGGGCCCATCTTGCCGGCGACGCCGAGGATCATGATGTCGCCCTCGACTTTGGCGAGGTCGTCGATCAGTGCCTGGGTCGGCCGGCACAGGAGATCGTCGAGCGCCGCGATATCCGGAATGGTCTTCGGCAGCGTCTGGCGGGTGAGGAGCATGGATCGTTCCTTTAGCTAAGTCTGCCGGGCGTCGCCCACGACGAACATGCGTTCGAGGGCGAGCACGAGGCCGTAGAGGGCGACGCCGAGCAGCGTCAGCAGCACGACGGCCATCACCATCGCGGGCGTGTCGAGCGACGACTGCACCTGGATCATGAGGTAGCCGAGCCCGCGCTCGGAGGCGATGAACTCGCCGACGATGGCGCCGGCGACCGCCAGGATGGCGCCGACCTTCATGCCGGAGAACACGTAAGGCAGCGATCCCGGCAGCTGGATCTTGCGGAACAGCGTCCAGCGCGAGCCGCGCAGCGATTTGACGAGATCGAGCAGATCCGGCTCGACCTCGCGCAAGCCGCGGGCGGTGGTGAGCAGGATCGGGAAGAAGCAGATGCTGAAGGCGATCAGGATATTCGGCACGATGCCGTAGGAGAACCAGACGATCAGAAGCGGGCCGAGCGCGACCTTCGGGATCATGTTCAGCGTCACGAACAGCGGCAGCAGCACGAGGCTCAGCAGAGGCGCCCAGCTGAAGATCACCGCGAGGGTGACGCCGACGAATGCGCCGAGCGCGAAGCCGCCGAGTATCTCGATCGCCGTCACCAGCGTATTGGCGCCCCAGGCGTAGCTCGCGGTTCCCAGCGTCTGCACGGTCGCGAGCGGAGAGGGCAGGATGAATTTCGGCACGTGGAAGGCATCGACCGCGACCTGCCACAGCACGAGCACGGCGAGGTGCACGATCAGGATGATCGCAAAGTTGCGGGCCGGGCCTGCTCCGTCACCTGCCACCTGTTGCTCCCCGTTGCTCGCGGCCTCTCCGCCACGACGGCAAGCCTAACCGTCCCCGGGGCAAGTTTCAACCAGTTGGTTGATTATGGGCGGAGCGACTGGAGCACGAGGTCGACGACATGCCTGCGGCGGGCGCGGCGCTGGGCGCGGCTCGACAGGTCCTTGCCGAAGATCGCCGACAGCGTCGGCGTGTTTGAGAAGAAGAAATAGCTGAGGCCCGCAATGGAGATGTAGAGCTGGACGGGGTCGATCCCTTTGCGGAAAAGTCCGCTACGCACGCCCTCCTGGAGAATGTGGGAGACGCTCTTCACCAGCGGGGAGTGCATTGCCTCCAGCCGCGTGGAACCGCGGACATGGCGGGCGCCGCCGCGGTTCTCGTCGTTCAGAAGCACAATGAAATCAGGGTGTGCCGCAAGGTGATCGAACGATGCTTCGATCAGCCGGCGGATCGCCTTGTCGGGCGGCAGGCCTTCCAGATTGAGCCTGCGCTCCTGCTCGCGGATGTCCTCATAGACCCATTCGAGCACGGCGAGGTAGAGCGCGTCCTTGTCGCCGAAGTAGTGGTAGACGAGCTGCTTGTTGACGCCGGCGCGCTCGGCGATCTCGTCGACGCGGGCGCCCGCAAGGCCGTGCCGGGCGAACTCCAGGCGCGCCGCGGTGAGCAGCTTCTTGCGGGTCGCGACGGGGTCGCGCCGCTGCGGCACGGTGTCGCCAGATCGTTTTGCGGGCATTTCCAACCAAACAGTTGACAAGTTGAGGGCGGACTTGTTGCATTGGTATCCTCACAAGGGGAGAGCGACAAGCCGGGTCGCGGCATTGAGGAGACATGCGATGAAGCGTTTGCAGGCGGCGGTTGTGACCCTGATGCTCGGTTTGCCGGGCGTGCCCGCGAACGCGGGCGAGGCGGTCAACATGATCCTGAACTGGACGCCGACGGCCGACCATTCGCCCTATTATTACGCGAAGGCGCAGGGCTGGTACGAGAAGGCCGGCATCGACCTCACCATCGAGACCGGCAAGGGCTCCGGCGTCTCCGCCGCCAAGGTCGGCTCCGGCGGCTCGCCGTTCGGCGTCGCCGATCTCGCCACCATGCTGGTGGCCAAGAGCAAGGGCGCCGACACCGTCGCGGTGATGAGCGTCTACGCCAACACCGGCCAGACCTTCTACTGGCTGAAGAGCTACGGCGTGAACGGCGTCAAGGATTTCGCCGGCCACAAGATCGGCAATCCACCCGGGGACGCCTCGCGCGTGATGTGGCCGGCCTTCGCCAAGGCCGCAGGGCTTGCGCCGGATGCGGTCGGCTTCGTCAATGTCGGGCCGACTGCGAAGATCGCAGCGCTGAAGAGCCATACCGTCGACATCATCAGCGACTTCTACAACGAGCACGACCGCAAGGTGATCGAGTTCGGACCCGATCTCGGCTACGTCAACTGGAAGGACATCGGCCTCAACCCTTACGGCAATTCGCTGATCGTCAATGGYGCCTATCTCCAGAAGAACCCGAAGCTGGTCGAGGAGTTCGTGCGCGTCACGCAGAAGGCCTTCGCGGCCTGCGTCGCCGACGTCACCCCGTGCCTGAAGGCGCTGCTCGACCAGGTCTCCGGCCTCGACAGGGAGAGCCAGGAGCGCCAGTGGGAGCGCATCAAGTTCCTGATGACGGACGAGTTCACGACGACGAAGAGCCTCGGCTGGATCGACGGCGAGCGCATGAAGAAGGACTACGATCTGGTCCAGACCTATCTCGGCATGGAGAAGCCGTTCGACGTGACGACGGCGTTCACGACCAGGATGCTGGATCCCGCCATCAAGATGGATGCGAGCAAGGTGAAGAAGTAGGGGGGCTACAGGCGGAAGCGCTCGCGTCCCATACCGGTGTCATGCCCCGCCACCGGGTCTCGCCTTCGGCGAGCCCGATGACAGGCTCCGGCGGGGCATCCAGTACGCCGCAGCCTATCGACTGACCCACTCCCGTCTCGGAGTACTGGATCGCCCGCTGCGCGGGCGATGACGGCTATGTGCTGGGCGGGAGCGCCTGCCGAAGGTCCGGCCGCTCAAGGGCCGACCGCCAGTCCAACTCACGTAGCCCAGGGAGAAATTAACCGGCCGTTAACCATATCCGCCGCATCGTTAACCATTCAATAACAGGGAACGAGTCGGCCGCCATGGAGGCTGCAGCAAAAGTCCAACGCCAAATGGTGCGCCTGCGCGGGCGCTCCTACGTGGCCTTCGTGTTCGTGCCGACGGTTCCGATCCAGGACTGGCTCCAGGAGATCGACACCACCATCGCGCGTTCGCCGGGCTTCTTCGCCGGCCGGCCCGTGGTGATCGACCTGTCCTCGGTCGATCTCAGCCAGTCCGGCATCAATCATCTGCTCACCAGCCTTCAGGATCGCAACATCCGCGTGCTCGGGATCGAGGGCGTGGAGGAGGGCCGGCTGACCCCCATGATGCCGCCGCTGCTCTCGGGCGGGCGCAGCTGCGTGGTCGAGCCGAGCGCGCCGAAAAAGGCCGAAGCGAAGGCCGAGGCCAAGCCAACCTCGCTGCTGCTCGAGGCCCCCGTGCGCTCGGGCC
>NZ_JBFUES010000396.1:0-6438 GCF_056403875.1 Bradyrhizobium sp. P2_E8 | reverse complement strand
GATCAGGCGTGATTGACCTCGACGACCTCGCACAGGATCGTCTCGGCCTTCGCCAGCGCCGCAAGGCGCTGGACGTACGGCGCAAATCTCGGATCCTTGCGAAAGTTCTCGATGTCGCCTGCACTTGCCCATTGCGAGTAGTTGATCGCGCGCCGGCCCTCCTTGCTGGCGTGGACGCTGGACGAGATGAATCCGGGCTGCTTGCTGAAGAAGCTCTCGGTGCCTTCCTTCAGGAGTTGCACCAGCTTGTGCTGGTTGTCCGGCTCGACCGTGAAGACGTTGACGAGGGTCGCGACGTCGCCGCCGGTGCGAATGGTCGCTTCCATTTTCGAGCTCCTGTTCTGGCCGTGGGACGGCGCCGCTTGCGCGGCGAGCAAGACGCCGGCTCCGAGGCCGGTGGCAACGAAGGTACGACGCGACGGCTCAGGTCTGGTCCGGGACATTGATGTTCTCCTGTTGCGGAAGATCGGCTGGCCACTCGACCGGCCAACAGCGCTGAGACGAACGAGGCAGGAGAACGAAGACAGCTGGTGTGCAATTTTTTTCTTCCCGACCGTAGACGGCGCCGGGAATCCGGGCCGGCAACATCCTGACCGGCTCCCGGCGTTGCCGATGCGCGAACTCTGCTGGCCAGAGCGCGCCGAAAATGGCGTGGCCGGATTGGTAAGCCCGGGGCCAGACACTTCGTGGTTGCAAAACGCGCGCCGTCCGGCATGGTTATGCCTGATGCCCGCCAAGACCGACCACGACAAGAGCAAGCCTGAGGACGCGCCGCACTATCACGGCCATCGCGAGCGGCTGCGCGAGCGCTTCTACAGCGCGGGCGCCGATGCGCTCAGCGACTACGAGCTTTTGGAGATGGCGCTGTTTCCGGCGCTGCCGCGGCGCGACACCAAGCCGCTTGCGAAGACGCTGATCAAGACGTTCGGCTCGTTCGCCGAGGTCGTGCACGCGCCGGTGGCGCGCTTGCGCGAGATCGACGGCATCGGCGAATCCGCGATCCACCAGCTCAAGCTGATCGCAGCAGCCGCGCATCGCGTCGCCAAGGGCGAGGTCAACAGCCGCAACGCGCTGTCGTCCTGGAACGAGGTGATCGACTATTGCCGCACCAGCATGGCCTTTGCCGACAAGGAGCAATTCCGCCTGCTCTTCCTCGACAAGCGCAACCAGCTCATCGCCGACGAGGTTCAGCAGACCGGCACCGTCGACCACACCCCGGTCTATCCGCGCGAGGTGATCAAGCGCGCGCTGGAATTGTCGGCGACCGCGCTGATCCTCGTCCACAACCACCCCAGCGGCGATCCCTCGCCATCGCAGGCCGACATCCAGATGACCAAGGCGATCATCGAGATCGCCAAGCCGCTGGGGATTGCCGTGCACGATCACATCATCGTCGGCAAAAGCGGGCACGCCAGCCTGAAGGGAATGAAGCTGATCTAGCCCGCAGACGCCGCCAGGAGCGCCATCGGCGTCGAGTTCGGGTTGAGGGCGTGAACTATTTTCGTTCGCGCCCTCAACTGCAACAGGCAGTCAATCCGGCGCGTCAATTCACAGGCGCCGCCAGCAACTCGTTCAGATTGGCGTCAAGCTGCGCGAGCAACTCCGGGTCCACGCCGAACAGGCCGAGATGTCCGCAGCTGCTCTTCAGCGGACGGAACTGGCTTCCCGGGATCAGACGCTGCTCAACCTCGCAGTCGCTCGGCGGGAAGAACATGTCGTGACTGATCGGCATCACGTAGGTCTTCGCCTTGATACGGCCGAGCGCCGACGCGAGATCGCCGCCGGTGTTGCGGCTCACGTCGCCTCGTTGCCACTTCCACGCCATCGCCAGCAGATCGTTTGGATCCATCGGCGCAAAGTATCCCGTCATGAAGGTATCGACGAAGGCCTGCATCGAGTCGAAGCCGAGCGCCTTGTGTCGGCCTTCGCGGAAGAAATCGGTACTCCACCCCATCACCGTCCACAGCTTGGCGTGGCGCTTGAGGCCGGCGGCGACATCGGCCGGCGAACCGTACTTGCCGCCGTTGAACCCCGGATCGGATGTAATCGCTTCGGAGAGTGTCTCGGCGAAGACGAAATCGTGCTCGGTGTTCTTGGCGGTGCCGGCGATCGGAGCGGCGCGCTTGACGAAGTCGGGATAGCGCACGGCCCATTCATAGGTCTGCTGCGCACCCATCGAGCCGCCGACGACCAGTGCGAGGCTCTTCAGACCGTATTTCTCGGTCAGAAGCTTGTGTTGGGCGCGAACGTCGTCCCCAATGCGCACTTTCGGGAAGGTCGGTCCGGCCTGCGCTCCAACGCTGTTGTTTGGTGAGGTGGAAAGGCCATTTCCGATCTGGTTGACGACGATGATAAAATACTTCGCCGGGTCGAGCGCACGCCCCTTGCCGATGTAGACCTGCTCCATGATCTTGCTCGTTCCCGAGTACCAGGTCGTAACGAGGATCGCGTTGTCCTTCGCCGCGTTCAGCGTTCCGTGGGTCGCCACCGCAAGCGCACAGTCCGGAATATGTCCGCCCTCCTCAAGCTCGAGGTTGCCGATTCTGATCGTCTCGTAGGGGCCGTGGCCTTCCTGGCCGTAGTAGGGATTTGTGCTCATTGGATGTTTCCTCCCGTTGTTGTTATCATCAGGTCATCGCAAAGCCTTGGTAGCCATTGGCCGCAAGTTCGTCGCACTGCCGGTTGTAGTTGCCGACGCCGCCGATATAGGACAGCAGGCGTCTTGGCTTTCCGTCGACGTTCGAGCCCATGTACCAGGAGTCGGTTTTCACAACGAGGGTCGCGGCCGCAGTTTCGTCGTGGTGCTTGACCCAATTGTCCTCGAACTCCTTGGTCGCTTCGACGACGCCTTTGCCGTGCTTCTTCGCGTAAGCAATGCAGTCGGTGATCCAGTCCACCTGCTGCTGAAGACAGGTCGTCATGTTGCAAAGTGCGGCGGACGGAGCGAGCGGCGCGCCGGTGGTGAACAGGTTGGGATAGCCGTGCACCTGCAGCCCCATCGCGGTGCGGATCTCGTCCTTCCACCTGTCCTTCAACGAACGGCCGTCGCGGCCGCGGATGTCGATGCGGCTGAGAGCGCCCGAGCCGGCGTCGAATCCGACGGCCAGGATGATGATGTCGGCCTCATGGACCTTGCCGTCGGAGGTCTGGATGCCGTCGGGCACGATGCGCTCGATCGGCGTCTTGCGGCAGTTCACTGCATCAACATTGTCCTGCAGGTAGGCCTCAAGATATTTGTTCTCGAGAGGTACGCGATGCGTGCCGAATCCGTAATCGGCTTCGGACGGAATCAGCACATCGCACAGCTTCGGGTCATGCCGCAGCCGCTTGCGCATCTTGTCCCGCACGAAATCGGACACCACCGCGCTTACCGCCTCGTCGAAGAACATTTCCGGGAACGTCGCAAGCCACATCGAGAGCGACCCGTCGTTCCAGTACTTCTCCAGCACCTGCGTACGCTCGTCGGGCGTCAGTTCGGCCCAGGGGCGGTTCTCAAAGTCATAGTCGAAGCCCGCGAAGGTGGAGCGCACGCGGGTCTTCAGCTCATTGAACCGACTACTCCAGCGATCCCAATCCGCTTGCGAATATTTCGGGTTCTTCATGGGCACAACGTATTGCGGCGTGCGCACGAACACCTTCATCGACCCGACTTCGGGTGCGATGGTCTGGATCACCTGGATGCCGGTGGCTCCGGTGCCCACCACGGCGACCCGCTTGCCTTTGAGATCGATACCCTCTTTCGGCCAGAGACCGGTATGGGTGATCACACCTTTGAACGTGGACTGGCCCGGGAAGCGGTCGTTCAGAGGCGCCGACAGCATACCGCAGCAGGCCAACAGATATTGCGTATCAATGCGTTCGCCATCGGAGGTGACCACATCCCAGCGGCCGTCCTTCTCCCGATAGGTGGCGGACTCGATCCGGGTGCTGAACTGGATGTCCTTCTTGAGATCGAAGCGATCAGCGACGAAGTTGAGCCACTGCTCGGTCTCCGGCTGCCCTGGAAAACGCTCGCTTGGCTTCCACGCTTTGTACAAGTCCTCGGAAAACCAATACTGGTACACCTCGACCTGAGAATCGAAGCGCGCACCGGGGTAACGATTCCAGTACCAGGTTCCGCCGACGCCGGAACCCGCCTCGAAGGCGCGGACCTTCAGCCCCAGTTGCCGCATGCGGTGCAACTGGTACAGACCCGCGATGCCAGCCCCGATAACGACCGCATCGAGGGTCGTCTTTTTTGCTCCGTTCGATTCTCTGGACTTGATTTCAGCCTGGTCCATTTCCCTCTCCTTTTGTTTTTTAGCTATGCACCGTGCCGCTCGACCGAATGGGCGGAGTGGCGTCTCCTTGGCGATCCAACGGAACTGCTGGGCAGGTCTCAGAGCCCCGAAGGGTCTCGAGCCGCTCACGCATCGCCAGCGGAAGGTGCCGGAAACTAGTTGCCCCGAGGCACGGCGCGCTTGAACGAAGCCGACCTTTCTTTGGACGAATTGCGTGTGCGGCGCAGCGAACGCGCCGGGCGAACCAATACATTTGGCCAAATGCAAAAAGCGCCGTATCCTGCGCTACCGATCCCACATCATGGGAAAGAAGAGCCGGCGAACGGCCGCCAACCATGTGGAGGCTGCGCCATGAGCAAGTTCATTGCGGTCGAGGAGCTTCCGCAATACGCACCAGGTGAACTGAAGCTGGACAGTTCGGCGGTCGGCCGGCCTGATTTCCGCATGCGGGTATTTCGCTATGCGCCGTCCGACATTTGGGTCCCCCCGACGGAAGACTTCCTGATCGTCGTCTACCGGCAAGGAGCCACCGCGATGAACCGTCGCGTGACCGGCGCATGGAAGCAGGAGCGCGTCAGCCGCGGCATTACCACRCTGCTGACCCGCGCCGAGCCTTCGCATTGGCGATGGGCAAACGATATAGAGGTCAGCCACTTCTACATTTCACCGGCCTACATGATGAAAACCGCGAGCGAGGCTTTCGATCGTGACGTCGGCGCCATTGAACTTCATGACCTGCTCGGAATCGATGACCCCGTCCTGAGCTGGATCAACGAACAAATGGCTCACGAAGTCGCCGCCGGCGGTCCAGGCGGAAGACTCTGCTACGACGCGCTGTCGCTCCAGGCCAGCATCCACATCATACGAAAATACGCCGCGGTGAAGTTCAAGATGCCTTCCGCGCAGGGACATTTCAGGCCGGCTCATGCCCGGCTGATCGAGGATTATATCCAGCAGAACATTTCCCGAAACATCACGCTCGACGAACTAGCAGCCATCTGCAACTGCACGCCGATTCAATTCGCCCGCAAATTCCACGCTCATTACGGGATACGCCCTCACGCCTTTGTTCAGAAACAGAAAGTCGAACAGGCGTGCCGGCATCTGCGACGGGACAATCTGGCGCTCAAGGAGATCGCGCTCCTCAGTGGCTTTGCCGACCAGAGTCATCTGAACAGGGTCTTTCGCCGCTACCGCAATTGTACGCCGGCTGAATATCGCAAGGGTGCCTCGGGAACCTGAAGCCGCTCCAGTCCCGGCGGCAGCGACCGACCTTCGTCAAAGTCGGTAAGGCTAACCTTATCCGATCAACGAGCTTGATGCATGGGATCAAGGGAATATGGCGACGAGCCATGCGCCAAAGCGACCCCACGTAGATGTCGATGAGGGAGCGTGAGGATCACTCGGGAGCATGGAAAACCGCTCCCAATCGCCGCCTCCAAATCAATCAATGACCCCAATGTATTCTTTAGTTTCAACGCAGTAGCTGGACTCCGCGGCTTGGTCCACAACCATCCCAGCGGCGATCCCTCGCCATCGCAGGCCGACATCCAGATGACCAAGGCGATTATCGACATCGCAAAGCCGCTGGGGATTGCCGTGCACGATCACATCATCGTCGGCAAAAGCGGGCACGCCAGCCTGCGCGGCATGCGGCTGATATAGCCGTTCGCGAAGCGAACGTCCCTCAGTGGAAGAAAGCTCGGGCAGCTTCCGAAATAGCTTCGGACGCCCGACGATCGTCGATCGAAGGCCGGCCATCGCCAGACTGAGGTCCGTAGTTCCCGAACTGGCTATGGACCATGCCTGCAACTCGAACAATTTGCGCATCGGCCGGCAATTCCACCGCGTGCTGCTCGATCGTCTCAGGTGCCATGATGCCATCCCGATCCGCCACGATAGCAAGCGTCGCAAGTCGGGACTTCGAAATATCGGAGCCACAATAGGTACCGAACAACACAATCCCCTGAAGATCGTCGCGGTGTTTGCTCGCATAGTAACAAGCTGCGGCGCCTCCAAGTGAATGCCCGCCCACATACCAACGCTCGATCCCGGTCAACTCCCTGCGCATATCGTCGGCTTGCCCGATCGAGAAGGCTGCGATGTTGAGTCTCGGCCGTCCAATGACGATATTCACCCGGGCTTTGCTGGATAGCGC